>JAISBQ010000278.1 GCA_031266115.1 Bifidobacteriaceae bacterium | reverse complement strand
TGTGCCTGGCCGCGGGGGCCTGGCGTGTGGCGGCGTGGAGCTGGATGAGGGGAGAGCGCGCATGGTGTCGTGGTGGCGAACCTGTGCGGCTGCCGTTGTCTGTGTTCTGCCGGGCGTCGCCCTTGTCCTGGGCGGCGGCGCGGTTCTCGTCACCGTCCTGGTCGCGGTGGCGGCCGCCGGCTTGGCAGTGGGGTGGCCGTGGCTTGCCGACATCCCGGCCCTGCCTACCGCCATCGTCCTGTTGGTGGCGGCGGGAGCGGCGACGGTGATCGCCACGACCCTGATGCCCGATGACGGTCCCTGGCTCGCGGTGGTGATCCTCGCCGTGAGCATTCCCGTGGCGTTTGTCCGAGAGATCGCGAGGCCCCGAACGCGGGACAGGTTGGTCGAGTCCGTCAGCGCTATCGTCACCGGGTTGGCGGCTCTGGCCGGGGTCTCGTTGTGGGTGGGCGTGGCGCGCGCCGATTCAGGCCCGCTTGTCGCACTGGTGGCCGGCATCATCGCCGCGATCGGTGTGATGGTGGCCCGCCCATGGCACGGCGACGATGCCGGACCCGCCTGGGCCGATTGCGCTCGTCTCACGCTCCCGATGGCGGTGGTGGCCCCCGTGGCCTGGGTGGCGACCGTGCCGTTCGGCTGAGGACCGCACTGGCGCGCCAGCGCCCTAGTCCACCAGGCGGTAATTCACGCCGAGGAGGTCATAGGTGGGCAGCGCCCGTCGGTCGCGGGTCAGCAGGATTCGCCCGTTCACGCGGGCCGCTTCGCCCACCAGGGCATCGAAAACGGCACCGCCGGCGATCCCGACTCCTGACAGTCTCATCATGAGGGTGTCCTGAGTATCGGCCGGCAGCCAGCATTGTCCGGGGAAGGCTGACTTCAGCGCCCGCCGCGCGTCGGCCGCGGAAACCCGGTTCGGATCCGGAAGCCGGGTAAGCACCGAGTACGACTCGAATGCTGCATGTCCCGCGAGGGCAGCGATGCGACCAGCTCACGCCGCCACGCACAGGTCATGAGCACTGTGGCCGGCGTCGAGGAAGGACACTGCCACGCTAGTGTCCACTGCCCAGCACTCCGCCTCACCGTTGGAGGGCATCGCGCAGGTTCTGCACATCGGCGTCGGTGGTCTCATGGCCGGCCACCGCCGGGAAGTAGGGGCGATTGTCGGGTGTCCAGGCCAGAGCGCGAGCGGGTCCGCGTCGTGGTTCCAGTCGGATGGCGTCGCGCTGCGCCACGAGCCTGAGTTCGGAGCCTGCGGTGAGCTCGAACCTGTCTCTGATCTCCTTGGGGACTACGATCCGTCCGGCCTTGTCGATGACTACCATCATGGCTGCCAATCTACCATCGAGCAGTGTCGTGGCGGCACCACGAGGCGTGTGGCTGTGGGGGACCTACGATGGGGGGATGCGTGGGGAAGATCGGCGCGGTGGGTCATGCGCGTGACCAGCGATATCCCACCTGAGGTTTATCCACTGGCCGGATTCGTCGGCCGGTGGCGGGGCAGCGGAACGGTGGGCTATCCGGGGATCGATGAGGGCGTCATCGTCCAGGAGGTGACGGTGGCGCCTGGCGGGGGTCCCTATCTCGCCTACACGGCGTCCACCTGGCTTGCGGATGCGGACGGTCAGATGGGGCCCGAGTGGCACACCGAGACCGGATACTGGCGCCTCCCGCCGGGGCAGACCGATGACGATGGCCAGGTGCGCGCCAGTCCGCCTTTCGATATCGAACTGCTCGTCGCCGATGCGTCCGGCTTCGTCACCGTCTACGTGGGTGAGGTGGACCAGAATCGCGCGGTGCTGGCCTCGGATGTCATGGCCCGCACTGCCACATCGGGCGAGGTTAGCGCCGGGCGACGCCTCTATGGGCTCGTGGGCGGCGATCTACTGTGGGCGTGGGACATCGCGGCCTTCGGCCACGAGCTCCAGAGCTATATGGCCGCCAGGTTGTCGCCGATGGACAAGGGGAGTGCCACGAGCGGGGCTCCCGGCCCGAAAGCGAGCGAGTAAGCGTGGACCGGCATCACGGCGATCCGGTCGCGGAACAGCGGGCCTGGGAGGCCGGCGCCGGCGCGGCCTGGCTGGATGGCCTCGCGGTCCTGCAGGTGACCGGCAGCGAGCGCCTTCCCTGGCTGAACTCGCTGACAACTCAGCGGCTGGACACCTTGCGGCCCGGCGACGGCGCCGAGTCGCTGGTCTTGGACGCGAACGGTCGTATCGACCATGCTCTTGGCGTCGTGGACACCGGTTACGCCACCTGCCTGGTGCTGCCTGCGGCTCAGGCTTCGGACCTCATGGCGTTCGGCATGTCGATGCGTTTCACGCTGGACGTGTCGGTGGCCGACGTGAGCGACGAGGCAGCGATCCTTGCCACGCCGGGCGCCCCTGCCTGCGATATTCCCTCGCTGTGGACGTGGGACGATCCCTGGCCGGGAGTGGTCGACGGCGGCGCCGCCTATGGACCCGTGGTGGATCATCCAGGAGCCCGATGGCGTTGGCGTCTCACGGCTGTCCCTCGCGCGGCGCGCGCACACGCCACCGATGCGCTGCGGCGGACGGGCGCAGTGCCGGTCGGCCGCTGGGCGCTGGAGGCGTTGCGCATCGCCGCATGGCGTCCCTCCGGTGCGTCGCCCGGCGTGGTGGGCAGCCTCCCGCACGAGCTGGATTGGTTGCGAACCGCGGTGCATCTGAACAAGGGCTGCTACCGCGGCCAGGAGACGGTGGCCAAGGTCCGGCGCGTCGGCCGTCCCCCGCGCCGGATGACCATGCTCCACCTGGATGGGTCAACCGTGCACATGCCCGCGCCCGGTGCGCCTCTGGTGGTGCGGGGCGAGGGGGACGGCGGCCCGGTCGGGACCGTCACGTCCCGCGGGCACCACCACATCCTCGGCCCCATCGCCTTGGGCCTGGTGGCCCGCCGCGTGTCGCCAGATGTGGATCTCATGGCCGATGGCGTCCCCGCCCGCCAGGAGATCATCGTGCCTCCCAGCGGTCTCACCGCCGACCGTCTGGATACCGGCGATCCATTTGGCTTGCCCAGTGCTGGGACAGGCCGGGGCACCTTGGCCGCGCCACGCGGCAAGCGCAGCGTCGCAGGTTCGGTGGCGGGCCGCCGAATTGGACTGATACGGGGACGTTAACCCGCCCATGCCGGGCGCCGAGCAGCGAGCCTGCCCAGCACCCGGCACGGGGTGGATCACTAGGTGTTACTTGACCGTGACCGTGTAGGCCTTGGACTTGCTGCCGGCCTTGACGGTGATGGTGGCGGTGCCCGCGGTCTTGGCTACGAGGTGGCCCGCCGAATCGACGGTGGCCACGGCGGCCGCCGACGAGGCGTAGGTCACCTTGACCGAGGTCGCGGTGGCCGGCGAGTAGCTCGCGGCGATATCCGCCGAAGCACCGACGGCCAGTTCAGACGGAACCGTGGCCTTCACCGAGGTCACCGCGGACTTGGCTGGCTTCTTGGCGACCACTGTGACGGCGATGGTGGCGGACTTGCCGCCAACCTTGGCCGTGATCCTGGCCGAGCCGGCCTTCTTGGCGACAATTCGGCCCGTCGCGGAGACCGTCGCCACGGACTTCTTGGACGAGGTCCACGTCACCTTGTTGACCGAGTTGTCCGTGAGGTAACCGTTGGCGGCGAGCTTGATTGCTTTGCCCTTGACCAGGGTCACAGACTTCTGGCCGGCCTTGACTGAGGCCAGCGTCGGCGTGAGCCTCGGCTCGGTCACGGGCGCGGGGACGAGGGCGGCGGTGGCGGCGGCCAGAGCCTGGATCGCTGCGCCCACCTGAGCCACGGTGGCGTTCGGGTTGGCCAAGACGATCCTGGCGGCGTCAAGTGCCGTCTTCACCGCGGCCCAGGAGGCCTCCGTGTAGCCGGCGGGGCTTGATGCACCCAGTGTCGCGACAAGGGACGCCAAGGCGGCCTTGGGCTGGGCCGGATCAGGAGTGGCCGGGGTGTCCGGCGTCCCGCCCCCGCCCCCCCTGCC
>JAISBQ010000240.1 GCA_031266115.1 Bifidobacteriaceae bacterium | reverse complement strand
CGGTGGCTCTTCTCGACATGATCGCGAAACCCGAGGCGCGGGCCAGGTACGTCGCGACGGTCGGGGCGAGCGCCGCCATCGGCGACCATCTAGTCCGCCATCCGGAGCACCTGGGGGTGTTCGTGAGCGACGATGCGCGGCTGGAGCGATCAGCGGGGGAGGTGCGGGCCGGGCTCCTGGCCGCCATCGGCGCCAACCCGCAGGACCCGGTCCCGGTGGCACGCGACGGGGAACGGGCCGTGGACGCCTTGCGCGTGGCCTACCGGCGCCGGGTGGTCGAGATTGCGGCATTCGACCTGGTGGCATCCAGACCACAGCAGCTGTTCGAGGTGGTTTCCGCGGAGTTGGCGGACGTGGCGGCGGCAACGCTGGATGCGGCGCTCGCGATCGCGCGGTCGCGGGTGGCGGATCACGCCGCGGCGCGCCTCGCAGTGATCGGGATGGGCAAGTGCGGCGGCAGGGAACTCAACTACATCTCCGACGTGGACGTCCTGTATGTCGCGGAGCCCGCATCGGGAATCGACGAGGCCGATGCCTTGCGCGTCGCAACCGAATTGGCCATGGGCCTCGCGCGGGTGTGCACCATGGCGTCAGATGAGCCCACGATCTGGCAGGTGGATCCGAATCTGCGGCCCGAGGGGAAGGACGGACCGTTGGTGCGCACGCTCTCCTCGCACCGCGCCTACCTGGAGCGATGGGCAAGGCCGTGGGAGTTCCAGGCCCTGCTCAAGGCGCGGCCCGTCGCCGGGGATGTGGAGTTGGGCGAGGCATACTGCGCGATGACCAGGCCCATGGTGTGGACCTGTGTGGAACGCGAGGGTTTTGTCGAGGCGGCTCAGGCGATGCGCCGCCGGGTCGAATCCCATGTGCCACCGGGGGAGGCCGACCGCCAGATCAAGCTAGGACGCGGCGGGCTTCGGGATGTCGAATTCACCGTCCAGCTGCTGCAACTGGTCCACGGGCGGGCTGACCCGGAGATTCACTCCGCCACCACCTTGGAGGCACTTGGGGCGCTCGCGCGGGGTGGATACGTCGGACGGTCCGACGCCGAGCGCCTGGTCGCGTGCTACCAGTTCCTGCGTGTGCTGGAACACCGGGTGCAACTCCAGCGGTTGCGCCGGACTCATCTCATGCCGGTCGCCGAGGCGGACAAGAGACGCCTTGCTCGCGCGGCTCGACTGACGCCCGGCGATCCCGCGACCCTCGACAAAGCGTGGAAGACCACGAGGCGCGAGGTCCGGGCTCTCCACGAGGAACTGTTCTACCGGCCGCTGCTGCCCGAGACCGCCCGGTTGTCTGCTGACGAGGCCGTCCTCGCGCCGCAGGCCGCCACTCGCCGACTCACCGCACTCGGGCACCGCAATCCGGATGGCGCCATGCGCCACATCGCCTCGCTGACCGAGGGGGTGTCGCGCCGCGCCGCGATCCAGCGTCAGCTCTTGCCCGTCATGCTCGGCTGGTTTGCCCAGGGCGCCGACCCCGACGCCGGGCTGCTCGCCTTCCGACGCCTGTCCGACGAACTGGGAACCACCCACTGGTACATGCGGACCCTGCGGGACTCCGCTGGAGCCGCGAACCGGCTCGCCAGGGTCCTCGCAGACAGCCGCTACGTGGCTGAGGGGCTCACGCGTTCCCCCGAATCGGTCCAGTGGTTCGCCGACGATTCCCTGCTCACGCCGCGAGCACCGGAACAGTCCGCGGGCGAGATCGCCGCCATCGGCGAACGGTGCACGGGCGGCGCCGATGGAGCGGCTGGCCTCAGGGCGGTGCGGCGGCGCGAATTGGTCCGTCTCGCGGCCTCGCAACTGCTCGGCGCGCCCGATCCTCTCGGCGCCGCGCACGCGATCAGCGACCTCACAGACGCGGTGATCGCCGGGATGCTGCGAGTGGCCGAAGTGGATGCGCTGGCCGGCCGTGTGCGAGGGATACCGGCCTCGCAACACCCGCCCACACGGATGGCACTGGTGGCGATGGGATCCCTGGGCGGGCGAGAGATGGGCCTGGCCTCTGATGCGGACGTGCTGGTGGTCCATGAACCCGTGCCTGGTGTGGTAGACGAGGTCGCCCAGGCGTACGCCGTGGGTGTCGCCGCGACGTTGCGCTCGCTGCTCAAGGACGCCGGGCCAGAGCCGGCGCTCGTGGTGGACTTCGACCTTCGGCCCGAGGGGCGCGGCGGACCCGTGGCCCGATCCCTTGGCGCCTACACCGAGTACTACGGGCGGTGGGCGCTGGCCTGGGAACGTCAAGCCCTCCTGCGTGCCAGGCCGCTTGCCGGGGACGATGGCGTTCTGGGACGGTTCTTCGACCTCGCCGACCCCGTTCGGTATCGCCGGCGAGGGCTGGACGGCGCCGACTCGGTGGAGCTCAGGCGCCTCAAGGCCCGTGTCGAGGCGGAGCGATTGCCCCGAGGGGTGTCCCGCCAACGCCACCTCAAGCTGGGGCCGGGTGGGCTCACGGACGTCCAGTGGATCGCCCAACTGTTGCAGATGCGTCATGCCGGGACCGAACTCAGTCTGCGCGTGACCGGGACCCTAGAGACCCTGCTGGCGGCGTCCGAGCACGACGTGTTGACGCCGTCCGATCTAGACACGCTGACCGCGGCGTGGGTGGGAGCGATGCGTCTGCGCGACGCCAACGTCCTGTGGACCGGCCGCGGCGGCGACACGATTGATCTGCTCCCCCACGACAGGCGTGCGCTGGCCGGTGTCAGTCGTATTCTCGGCTACGACCCCGGGGCGGCCCACACCATGGAGGAGGACTACCTGCGCACGGCCAGGCGCGCCCGAGCCGTCTTCGAGCGCCTGTTCTACGCGTGAGGGGCCGATAGGAGCCTCAAGGACAGCGGGCCAATCAGGGTGCGGTGTCACGACGCGCGTCGAATACCGCCTCATTGGCGAAGAGTCCCCATGATGGGGCGCACTTCAGCAAGCGCGTGGTGTGGTGGGTGATCGGTCCGGCGAAAGTGCCGCAAAGTTGATCGAAGGTAGGTGTGAAGCTCGACCTCCCGGCACTCTCGGGGCACCTAGCGACCTCCGGTCCGGCCATCATCGCCCCCGAAGGCCCATCGCTTCGGTGCCCTGTGTCGCATCCGTCGTGTTTCTGTGTTTCCCCAATCCCCGCGGCTACCCTTGGGCGGCGTGGAGCACTGGTTGGGTGAGGTGGAGCGGAAGCTGGGGATCGACGTCGTCGAGGCGTCGGGGCGCGGCGCGACGGCGCGGATGTCGGTGGCCGGCAATACCCAGGTGCATGGGCTCCTGCACGGCGGGGCGACGATGGCGCTCGGGGAGTTTGTCGGGTCCCTCGCCGCCAGCCTGCACGCGGCCGAGCAGGGTAAGCACGCCGTCGGGATCGAAATCTCGGGCAGCCACCACCACGGGGTCCGCGATGGGTGGGTGACAGCACGTGCGTGCCCGGTCCACCTGGGACGCACCGTGGCCACGTACGAGGTCGCCGTCACGGACGAGGCGTCGCGCCGCATCTCGACAATCCGCATCACCGCGGCCCTGGTGGACCCGCCACAGACCAGGCCACCGACGGCCCCCTGACGCCAGAGGCGGCTGCCCTGGAAGTCGCCTTCGCCGGGGCGGCTCGGGTGGCGGGCGCAGTTCACCTGGCGGCGGGGCTTCCGGTTGCCCGGTTTGACCCTGAGACACGCCGGACCTATCTGCTGTACCCGGACGGGCGGCAGGAATACGACCTTGACAGCTGCGCCGCGCCTACTCGTTGTCGCCGGCCCGAACGGATCTGGCAGGTCGACCGCCACGTCCGCGATCCATTGGGCGACCCTTCAGGGCGGCGCCCGTGAATAGATCGCCGGTCCTGGACCCAAAACCATC
>JAISBQ010000215.1 GCA_031266115.1 Bifidobacteriaceae bacterium | reverse complement strand
AGCCGGACGGCTGAGGCCCGTGCCTCGATTCTCAGCGCACGGGAGGAGAACGACCGGCTTCGAGTCCAGCTCGCCGACCTGCGTGCCGACGCCGAGCGCCTCGGGGAACTCCAGGCACGCCTTGCTGCGTTGCGCGGCCAATTCCCCACGTCGTTGGAGTTGGCGAGCTTTACGCGGTACCTGTCGGAGTTGGCGGATTCTGCTGGCCTCGTGGTGCAGTCGGTCCAGATCGGGGCGCCGGCTCCCGTGGACACCATGCCGGAGCTGCCTGTCGCGCCAGATGGCACCGAGCCACCGGCCCTGCCTGACCCGCCGCGGGGTCTGTACATGTACCCCATCACGTTGACCGTCGCCGGTTCGCTCGATGCCGCCAAGACATACACAGCCGCGCTGCAAGGCGAAGGTCCGGACATCCGAATGTTCCTGGCCCCGAGCATGTCGTGGTCCAGCGGGCGCGCGGACGGCGCCTCAGCCGAGGTCACGGAGGTTTTCACGATCCATGGCATGACATTTGCGCTGGTCCCCGTCGATCAGGTGCCGGTACCGGAGGGATCCGAGGTCCCCGCGGAGACCGGCGAGGAACCCAACGTCGCCGAGGAGACCATCTCATGAGGACACCACGGCACCGCTCCCACGGTCCACGCGCCGCCCGGCGCGGGGACCGCCCGGGCAATGCCCGCGGACGGCTGATCAGCACGGGCGGTGCTTGGGCGCTCGCGGCCGGTCTCGCGTTCGCCGCCCTTCCCGCCTCGCCGGGCACGGCCGCCTTACCGTGGCCCGGCGGCACAGGGACCACGCCAGGGACCTCGACCCCGTCGGCCTTCGTGTCGGTCGACATGGTTCAGGACCTGCGATCGGTGGACACCGGCCTGGCTCTGTACGACGGGCGCGTGTTCGTGTGGGGCAACGGCTACTACGGGATGAACGGGTCCGATGATCCGGCCACCCGCGGCCATACGTCCGACGACCCACCCCACGAGGTCCACGGCCTGCCACAGGGCGCCATCAAGGATGTCGCGGGCGGCATCTACAACTTCAACGCGTTGGATACCCGGGGGTTCGTGTGGGGCTGGGGCTCTTACGAATACCGTGACGGTACACAGAAGTCCCGCGGTACCTCCCACTCGACTCCCCCCAAGCGGTTGCGCGTCGGAGGGAACTGGGACAACGCGAACGCCCCGTACCTGTCGGGGATCCGTGTGATTTCCAGCACAGAGATGGCAGGCGCGGCGCTGGGTGAGGACGGCCACATCTATTCGTGGGGCTACAACCTGTACGGCGGAACATCACCGGCCACCACCTCGGCGGATACCGGGGCCACGCAGGTGAGTGGGCTGCCCGATCCGGCGCTGGAGGGCAACATGCCTGTGTACCTCAAGGGCGGGTACATGACGTTTTGGGTCATGCTGGAGAACGGCGATGTCTACTACTTCGGCGGCCAGAACGAGTACGAGCGGCCCGTAGGCGATGAGCCGACGGACTTCTCCGGCACCACCCGCCGTGGGCTGAAGTCCGAGGCACCGACCATGACTGCCAAGGTCCCCCGACCGGTCTACGCGATGAAGTCGGCCGCGCTGGACGGGTGGACTCGCAAGAATTCCCCGGACGAATACGTCATCCAGGTCGTGAGCGGTATCTACTTCGGGGGCGCGTTGCTCTCGTCCGGCCGAGTGCTGACGTGGGGGTCGAACGGTGGCTCGTCGGGCGCCCTGGGGCGCACGTGCCAGGACCCTTCGGCCAATCCGACGCCCGACTACTGCAACAAGAACTCCTTTGCTGCCGCCCGCACGCCGGGGTTCGTGGAGCGTGTCCCACCGTTCACCTCGATCGATGCGACGTTCACGGCGATTCGTGGCTTGACGGCCGACGGCCAACTGTGGGGGTGGAGTGCCAAGGAACTCCCCTCCTGCGGTGGGGCCTACACGACGTGCGATTACACGGGGTTGCCGAAGTGGCCGCCGGTCAAGGTCGCCACCGACGTGCGCACCTGCCAGGCCGGTCAGGGCTACCTCATCTGGCAGTCCGTCGACGGGCGGTTCTACGGGATGGGGTACAACCCGGTCGGATCCCTCGGCCACTCGGCCTACAACGGCAACGGCGCGACGAGGAATAACGACATCAGGGAGCTTGTTTTCTTTCCTGTCGAGTACTGGAACAAGACCAAGTCGGCTATCGATAAGGCGATCGCATCGGGTGCGACGCGGCCGTACACGCTTGACGAATGCCTGAGGGGGCTGTGCACATGAGAATGATTCACCGACTACTGACCAAGGGATCGGATCGGGGTACTGTCACCTGGCTGCCCGGGCGCCAGGCACACGATGCTGCGCCGCCCGAGGTGCCGCGGGGCCCGTTCTTCACCGCGGATTTCCCCGCCCCCTTCGGTGATGGCCCGATGGCGCCGCCCACGCCCCCCAAGGGGGCAGAGGTGCTTGCCGTGCCGCGTGATGACGTGCCTCAGTGGCCTGTGGAGGCCGCCGGGGCACGGGCGGCGACCGCGCCTCCCGCTCCCGCCGGTGGATCGTTCGCTCCGACCTTCGCGCCGATCGCCGCCGGGGTCAGCTCTGCTGTCCATGCGACAGCACGGGCGATGGGCGAACAACTCGCGCCGATGACAACCGTGCCGGCGGCACTAGTCGGGACCGACCCGCCGGTACCGGCATTCGCGCCAACCACGGCGACGATGGCGTCTGCGACGCCGTCCGCCACGCTGGCTGTCGATGCCCTGCACGCCACCGCCCGGCGTGACGCCGACCTGGCCGATCGGGTGCGCGCCGTGATTGATGACTTGAAGACGCAGATCACAGCGCCCCAGGCGGTGGCGGACCTGTTTGCCCTCGACCGGGCCGTCACGCAGCTTCGTCGCGGGGCGTCGCTCAGCGCCGTGATCGCTCAGCGCGACGTGCCGAGCGGCGCGCCGGCCTCGATGCGGCTGGCGGATGCCGTGCGGATGGCCAGCGCCGAGGCGTCCAACGCTCCGTCCGTGGCGATCGATCTGCGCGCGGATCCGACGGTGGACGGCGCGACCGGTGAACAGCTCGCTCACGTGCTGGGTGAGTTGTTCGATCACGAATCGCTTTTCGGGGACCGGGACCACCCGATTGAGGTGTCGGGTAGCCCGGATGGAGATGCCTTCACGATGGCGATTAGGCAGTGGGGACCGGCGCTGTCCGCCGATGATCTGGCGTCCATCAACACGTACCTGGGTGGCGCCATCCCGAGTGGACCCGATGTCGAGCCGTCCACCCTGGGCCTCTACGTTGCCGGTCAACTCGCCGCGCGCGCGGGGATCCACCTCACCGCGAGTGCTGCGCGGGACCGGACGGCGGGGCACACCGGGACCCTCGTGCAGGTCCACATCCCCGCAGACCTCGTGGCGGGTTGTGAGGCTGCCGCGACACCCCCTCCCGCGGTCCCGAAGCCATTCACTCCCGTGAACGGCGGGTACGCTCCCGTGTTCGCCTCCGGGCCGCAGACGTTGGCCCTGGCGATGCCGGACGCCTCTCCCGCCCACGCCACCGGTGCCGTGCCCACCGTGGGCACGCTCGTCTTCGACGCGAACGCGTTGTCCTATGAACCCAATCCCCTCTCGTTCGAGCCGGAAATCGTCTCGTTTGCGCCACCGGTCGGGCGCCCCGCGCCCGAGCAGCCGCCCGTCGAGAGCGCATGGCTCCCCGCGTTCGGCGCCTTCGCCGAACCCGGCGACCACACACCGGATATCCGCGGCGAAGCCTTGGCCGAACTGAGCAATCTGGCTGGCAGGAGCGCGGGAGCGGCCCGTCCACGCCCGAGCGCCGGCAAACCCGCCACCCACGCTGGGCGCGTCGACCGCGACGCCGAGGACCTGCGCCGGCTTCTGACCACCCTCACCTCGACCACATCGACCACCGATCCCGCAGGCAGCGAGCAATGATGAGAACCACCGATCCGCAGACCTCGGCCCCTGCGATGTGGCCGTCATCGTTGGCCTTCCTGCGCACCGGGCGCCACGGAACAGTCACCGAAATCGGAGGACCCGTCAACGATCTCCTCAAACACCACGCCGATCACATCATCGGTTCGCCATTCGGCACGTGGGGGGCCACCCGCTGGCCCCTGCGGGTGGTTACCGACATGGCTACCGCGTTGGCGGCCGGCGAAGTCTTCGCCGCCTACCTTCCACTCGATGGACGCGACGGCGAGAAGTGGACCTTCGCTCTCATGTTTCCCCTGGCCGGCGGCGTGTTGGCTATTCATGCCGAACCCGCCACGCAGGTGGCCCTCGACGAAGCTCAGGCCTGGTATCGGTCCGTCGCCGAGGCCGAGGCCGCCGCACGCGCCGACGGGGCGGACGATGACGCGATCGGTGCCGCCGGCGGGCGCGCCGCTGAGTCGTACTGGAGCCAGTCCATCTGGGCGACGCATGAGGAATTCCTGGCTGCGGCCGTGATCGACCAAGCCACCGCGGTCGCGGGTGTGGCACTCGCTCAGGCCGTCACACCGGTCACGGGCGACCCGATGGAGGACATGCGCGCCGTCATCGGCGGGATGGAAGCGAACCTGGGATCGCGGCTGCGCGAGACGGAGGGAATCCCTCAGCTTGTCGAGCGGTTGCGTGAGACCTCCTGGGGCACCGTGGAGATGATGGGCACGCTGGGACGCATCTCCTCGGCGGCCGTGATCGGATCCAGTGAGGCTGGCGCGAGCGCACCCGTGCTGTTGGCGACCGCCAAGGCTGTCGCGGCGTTCGGCGCACGGGCGACCGGCGGGCTCGACACTGTGGGCGGGCATGTGCGAACCACCAGGTCGCTCGTCGCGCATCTAGGCATTCACATGGGGGCGGTGACGCTGCTCGCCCATGTGGTCGCGGCGGCCGCCGCCACCGCGTGGCCGCCGAAGGATCCAGGTCCGGGCACCGTCCCGGCAGCATCGGTGGCCGAGATGGCCCGCCTGCTGGTCGGGATGCTGGACGACCTCATCGGTGAACTTGGGGCCACCCGCGATGCCCTTGCCCGGACCGCAGACCTCGCGGTCGCCGCGGCCAGCGACGTCGCCGCCTTCCACCAGATGGCTGGTTCATGGCGACTCCAGTTACCGCGCTGGGATGTCGCCGATCGGCTCGGGCCGTACCTGAGCGCCATGGACGGGCGGGCTCGCCTCGGCGGCGAGCAGGTGGGTCACCTGCAGGGTCTGGCCGACGGCTGCCGCCATGGAATCGAGCGGTGCGTCACCACAGGGCTCTTCGAGGCGATGAACGAGATCGATGCCCTTGCCGTGGCCGCCCGCGGACCACGCGGGCGTCACGCGGGAGACACCCCATGAGTACCGCCCATCTGGCGGAGGTGCTCCTGGACCGTGGCCTGGTCGCGCCGGATCAACTGCTCACCGCCCTCGACCGGGAGGCCGCCACGGGCGATTCCCTTGCCGGCGCCCTCATCGACGCCGGAGCGCTGTCCGAGGAAGACACCGTGCGCATCCTGGCCGAACAGGCCGGATTGGAATACGTCGATCTCGACGGGTACGCCGTGGACCGCGCGGCGACGGCCACGATCCCCGCGGGCGTCGCCAAACGCCACCACGTCTTGCCGGTCGCCTTCGACGGTGATGTCCTGATCCTTGCCATGGCCGAGCCAGGGGACATCATGGCGCTCGACGACGTCCAAGCGATCTCTGGACACCGGGTACGGGCCGTCGTGAGTCACCATGCGGCACTCGGACGGGCGATCGCGCGATGGATGCGATCGGACGAGGAGATCGATCACCTCGGATTCTCGATCGACCATTCGGCCACACCCGATCACGCGGAGCAGGCCGGTCCAGTCCTCGACGTGATCGCCGAGGACTCACCCGTGGTCCGGTACGTCAACCTCCTCATCTCCCAAGCAATCGCGGACGGCGCCTCCGATATCCACCTGGAGCCCGCCGAGAACGAACTGCGCGTGCGCTATCGAATTGACGGCGTCCTGCATGAGACACAGTCCGCACCCAAGTCGGTTCAGTCTCAGGTCATCTCTCGGATCAAGATCCTCTCGGACCTGGACATCGCGGAACGGCGCCGCCCCCAAGACGGGCGTGCATCCGTGAGCGAGAACGGCAAGACCGTGGACCTGCGGGTCGCCACCCTGCCCACTGTGTGGGGTGAAAAGGTGGTCATGCGCATCCTCGACACCGCCGGGCTTCGCCTCGACCTGACAGACCTGGAGTTCTCTCCGGAAAACCTCCGCGTCTACGAGCAGTCCTTCCGCAGGCCCCACGGGATGATCCTCGTGACCGGGCCCACGGGCTCCGGCAAATCGACCACCTTGTACGCAACCCTCAACGCGATTGCCCGTCCCGAGATCAACATCATCACCATTGAGGATCCGGTCGAATACCGTATGGACGGCATCAACCAGGTCCAGGTCAATCCGAAGTCCGGATTGACTTTCGCTGCCGCCCTGCGGTCCATCGTGCGCTCAGATCCCGATGTTGTCCTGATCGGCGAGATCCGCGACCGGGAAACCGCGCAGATCGCCATCGAGGCGGCGCTCACCGGACACCTGGTCCTGTCGACCCTGCACACCAATGATGCGCCATCGGCGGTCACCCGTCTCACCGAAATGGGGATCGAACCATTCCTCGTCGGCGTCGCCGTGGACTGCGTTGTCGCGCAGCGGCTCGTCAGGCGTCTATGCCAGCGGTGCCGGGAGAACTATGCGCCCACCGAGGCGGAGCTGCGCATCATGGGATTCGCCGATGCGCAGGTTGGCGGCGAGGGTGCACCCGACGCCCTGTACAGGCCGGTCGGCTGTCCGGCCTGCGCGCATACCGGCTACCGCGGACGCCTCGCCCTGCACGAGGTGATGCCTGTCGCCGGCCAGATTGAGGCTATGACCATCTCAGGTGCGTCCGGGGCGGATGTGGCGCGGGCCGCCATCGGCGACGGAATGACCACGCTGAAATCCGATGGATGGTCGAAGGTGATCCAGGGGACAACCGCGCTTGAAGAGGTGCTGAGGGTGGTGGCAGCCTGATGGATGGGGTGAGTGTAGGGGGATTCAACCTGCGCGCAGTGCTGCAATACACCGCCGATTCTGGTGCGTCCGATGTTCACCTGGTCGCTGGGTTGCCACCGGGAGTGCGCATCCATGGATCCATTCACCCGATTCCCGGGCACCCCGCCGTCAGTCACGACGACCTGTATGGCGCGCTGCTCGCCATCCTCACCCCAGCACAACGCGAGCGCTTCGCCCAGACCCTCGAGATGGACTTTTCCCACCAGCTAGGACCCGACACCGCCTTCCGGTCCAACCTGTTTTGGCAGAAGAACACCATCGGCGCGGCGTTTCGCGTGATCCCCCGTCTCATCAAGACCCTCGAACAACTCGGTGTCCCCACCTCCATCCGCGGGCTCGCCGGGCTCCCGCGGGGAC
>JAISBQ010000288.1 GCA_031266115.1 Bifidobacteriaceae bacterium | reverse complement strand
GGAGCGCCATCGTCCACCGAGCCGAGCACATCAAGGGCGCCGGCGAGCTTGTGGCCACCACGCGAGGCATACTCGGGCTCACCGCTCGGGGCCGCCGCGACGGCAAGCGCCTGGGCCGGAGCGACTTGGGCGGCGGCCTTGGCGACGCTCACGCCATCGACGGCGACGCGGCCCTGCTCAATCAACTCCGCCGCATGAACGCGGGACCGAGCCATCCCCCGGCGGACCAGTTCGGTGTCCACTCGCCTGCGCGACACGCCTCAGACCTCTCCCTCAGCCAGCAACTCCTGCAACTCGCGGTGGGCTTGTTCTAGGGCCGCGACCGCGTCACCATCCGCCGCGCCTGCCGCCGCCTCGGCGCGGGCAACGATGCTCGCGACCGCCTGGACCGGATCCACAACCTCACTCACGCGAACCAACGTTAGCGCCACGGTACGACAACGACCCACGCCGCAGCATTGTGGGGGCCGCGGAGCCTCTGGCTTCGTGTCGGCCATCGCAGTGGTCCATGTGGCGAACCCCAGCCTGTGGTGTGGCGCCTCGGCACGGGGCCATATCACCGAGTTGAGCGTTCGAGTCGCAGATCCGCCCTCCACGAGACCCAAACACTCAACTCGACGGTCTGCGGAGCCCCCGGGGCGTCGAGTTGAGGGGTCGAGTCGTGGATTGGGGTGTTTGGGGACCCGAAGCCTCAACTCGGCGAAACAACCCGTTCGGGGGGTCCACGACGTGGACAGGGCTTGCCTTCAACACGCCTGGTGGTGGTGCTCTAGACTGGCGCGGGTTCACGGACCGGCTTGATGGCACTGCGATGGCACGAGGGGGACGCGCGGACATGCGAATCGTGATCGTCGGGCCGACGCACCCGCATAAGGGTGGGATCGCGCAACACACCACGAGACTCGCGCACGAGCTGGCAGCAGGCGGCCACGATGTCTCAATCGAGAGCTGGTCCAGGCAATATCCCAAACTCCTTTACCCCGGTCAGCTCACAGTCCCAGACAGGCACCCCGAGATTGAGCCCTTCGGCACCGTGCACCGGGACTTGGCCTGGAACGCTCCCTCCACCTGGCGGGCGGCCGGGAAGAGGGCCGCCACCGCCGACGCTGTGATCATTCCTGTCACGACACCTGTCCAAGTCCCAGCCTTTTGCGCCCTTCGCCGCTTCGCTGGAAGCGGTCCTCGCGTCGTGGCCTTGATGCATAATGTTCTGCCCCACGAACGCAGACCATGGGACAAGCCCCTCATCCGCAGCCTATTGACACGGGTCCACGCTGTGTTGGTGCACCTGGAAGAGCAACGGCAACTCGCGTCCACCTTGACATCGGCACCAGTCGCTGTGACACCTATCCCCGCCAATCTCCCTGCAGACACCCACCCCGCCGCCGCGCGAACCCATGCCGATCAGCCGCTGCGTGTCCTGGCCTTCGGGATGGTCCGCCCATACAAGGGCGTGGACGTGCTCCTTCGCGCGGCCGCCACCCTTCCCCACGTCCAGGTCACGATAGCTGGCGAGTTCTGGACTCCTGAGGCTCATACACGGGCACTCATCCACACGCTGGGAATTGGGGACAGAGTGGACATCATCAGCGGGTACATCCCCGCTGAGCGCGTATCTCCGCTCTTCAATGAGCACGATGTCGTGGCCCTGCCCTATCGTCATGGCGTCGGATCCGGCAACCTCCAACTCGCTCTTGCCCATGCTCGCCCGCTCCTGGTCAGCCGCGTGGGCTCCTTCGCTGAGGACATCGGCGAAGGCCGCTTCGGGGTCGTGGTCGAACCAGGTGACGTCGCATCGGTCGCGGACGGCCTGCACCGTCTATCCCGTCCCATGGTGTTCAACGCGATCCTCGAGGAGCTTGGAAGCGAAAGAACTCCCAACGGACACCACGGCGACCAATGGCGCGCCTATGCGCGGACACTTCTTGCGCTCTGTCAGGCAAGACCGGCTCCACCATCGTCCGGGTGAGTGGCTGCATTCCGCTCATGAAACCCAGTGACCGCGAGAGACTCCCGGTTCGGCCCACGGAGCCGACCGCGGCCGGCCGCCGGTCCGCGACCAGGCGCCGAATCGCGATCGATTGGAGCCGCCTGTGAGCTGGCAACGGTCGTGGCGACAGGTCGCGTGGATCGCGCTGAAATGGGTCGCTGGCGTGGTGTTTGTCGTCTTCCTAGGGATTGCTATTGCGCAGAACTGGACACAGGTTCGGGGCGCGATGGATCAGCTACCACCCGCCAATCTCGCAGCATCTATCGCGCTGGCGGGCCTCGCCCTCACATTCTCGGGACTCCAGCAGCATTCGCTCTTGGCGGCCTTTGGCGCCTCTTCCATCGGCGTGAGGGGATTCCTTGGAGCGTTCTTCCTCGCACAGCTCGGCAAGTATGCCCCGGGCACGGGCTTGGCCTACGTCGCACAAATGGAGTTATCACGCACACTCGGAGTGCGCCGAGCGGCCTCGGTGGTCGCAATGGCACTTGGAGCAGGCATGACGATCCTGCTCGCGGTCTGTTTTGGCGGTGTCCTCATCGGCAGTGACACCGTCAGGATCATCCCGTTGTGGCTGCAAGTCGCGACCGTCGTGTTAGCAGCACTATCGTTGCTAGCCCTGATGGTGCGACCCGCACTGGTGAGCCGATTCCTCGCTGCCATGCCGGTGCGCCCGATCAGGAGCCAGTTCGCGGACGTACACCTCCCGTCGCCAGCGCCCGCCGTCGCGTGGTCAGCGGCCGCATGGATCGCCTACGGACTTCACCTCGCGTTTCTCCTGTTTCCTTACGTCGACGATGGCGGAGCGGCCCTTCGCGCTGCGATGGGCGGCTTCCCTCTTGCCTGGGTGGTCGGGTTCCTCGCCGTCATCGTTCCTGCCGGTGTTGGCGTGCGCGAGGCGGTGCTCGCCGCGGTCCTCGACCCGCTCGCCGGAGCAGGCGTGGCTCTCACCGTCGCTGCTTTGTCTCGGTTCGCGATCATCATCGCGGAAGCGCTACTCGCTGGCGCGGGCGCGGTCGTCCGGTGGCCGCGGCGGCGCGCGGGCTGACGCGTCACCGTGGGGGCGGGTCGGGGCAGACGATGCGCTCGGGAGCAAGGGGTGTGCCGGCATCGGCGGCTGCCCATGCCGCGCAGGTCAGCGCGCGCACCTGGTCTATCCATGTGCCGCCAGTCACCGTCGCGGCGCCGCCAACCACGCGGGCGTGAGCATCGCCCACCATCCACCATCCGGCCCGCTCGGCCGGTTGCGGATGTGACTCGGTCAGGGCACACAGGTCGGCCCCGATGTACGTGGGGCGCTCGCGGGGAGCCGCCATCGCCACGTCGCGCGGCGTGTTCACCCCCGTCAACACCATGAGGCATGCCAACCCCGCCGCTCGTGCACCGGCCACATCGGTGTCCAGACGGTCCCCCACCACAAGCGGTCGCCTAGCCCCCATGCGCTCGGCGGCCGCCCAGAAAATCCCCGGTTCAGGTTTGCCCGCGGAGACGGGCTCGACGCCGGTCGCCGACCGCACCGCCGCCACCAGAGATCCGTTCCCCGGCGCAAACCCGCGCTCCGTCGGCAACGTCTTATCCAGGTTCGTCGCGTAGAACGCCGCCCCGCCGCCGATGGCGTACGTCGCCTCCGCCAGTGATGCCCAGTCCACGCGTGGCCCAAACCCCTGGATGACCGCTACGGGTGAGTCCTCGGCGCTGAACACCGGGACCATCCCCACCTCCTCGACCGCCTCGATCAGGCCGGCGGCTCCCACCACCAACACCCGCGAGCCCGCCCGAAGGTCCCGTGCTAGCATCGCCGCGCCGGCTTGCGATGCCGTCACCACGTCGGCATCTGCCGCCTGAATTCCGACGCTCGCCAGGTGCTCCACCACCGCCGATGGCGGCCTCGACGCATTGTTCGTCACAAAGCAAAACCGCAGGCCCGCCGCGCGGGCCCGCTCGATTCCCTCGGCGGCACGCGGCACAGGGCGTGTGCCCTCGAACGCCACGCCATCGAGATCGGTCAACGCCACGTCATACACCTCGGCCAGCGGTGACGCCGCCCCGCTCAGCATGGACATCTGCGCGCTCACGGTAGCCGATCCATCGGCGCGGGCTCTCCTCCGAATCTCGTCGCTCGACCCGCCGCCCGCGGACACCAGTGACCCGGCATCCCCCTCACCACGACCCTTCCTCGGCGTCAAACAGGGTCACGCCGTCCATCTCGTACGCCTCATCCGAGCCCTCGCCTTCGGCTCCCGGCGCGTCCTGCTCCATCCAGTCCGCCTGCTCCCGGTCCACGCCCGTGGCCAGTGCCTCGATTCGCTCCCGTGCCAACGCCACCCGCTCTGCCCCATCCGACGTCTCCGCCAGTCGCCCTGCCCGCGACAGGACAGCCAGCCCAGCGGCGTGCTCCCCCAGGTCCGCGCGAGCGCCAGCGAGCACGATCGCCATCTCCGTTCTCGGATCGCCCTCCAGGCGCTTCGCCTCGGCCGAGCCCGCGATATCGATCGCCCGTTCCGGCCTGCCCAGGCCGCGCTCGCAATCCGCGATCACAGGCAAACAGTCCGTGTCACCCGACAGCCGCACGTAGGTCCGCAACTCCCGGATGGCCTCGGCGTAGCGCCCCGTCGCGTATGCCGCAATTCCCGCCGCCTCCCGAACCACGTCTATCCTGCCCGCGCGATCCGCCGCCGTGCGAGCGTGTCGATACGCCAATTCCGGATCGCTGTCCAACAGTCGTGCGCACATCACAAGATGCCGCGCCACTCTGTCCGCATAATCCGGTTCCAAGCTCCCCAGCGCCGCGCGGACCCGGCGATCCAGGTCCTCCCCCGTCACTTCCGGCGGAATCTCCGGAATATCCTCCTTCGACAGGTGGTGAGCTGGGATCATTCGATCCGGGCGCCCCGAATCCTCGGCGCTCGGCCTTTCCCCGACATCCGACTCACGCCGCTCTTCCCGCCCCGCTCCAGAACGTCCCGCCCGGCCATGCCCCTCCCTCGATGCCTCACGCCCATATCCAGTCCGCCCTCCGCCGGCCCCTCGCCTGCCCGGTCCCCCGCGCCTTTCCCCAAAGCTGCGTCCCGCCGAACCACCGGGTCCACGATCATCCCGCGCCACGTTCGCTCCCCTCATCGATGGACTCTCGCCCTCACCACGCGCCTGCCCCTATACGCCAGCCCGCTGGCGATCCGCATCTTACCCGGTCCCACCCCTCACGCCCGGACGCTATTGAGGTGGGTGGTGTGTGTTAAATGCCGCAGGGCCCTGGTGGGCCCTGCGGTGTGTGCGGCGGTGTCCTGCTCTCCCACCAGGTGGCCCTGGCAGTACCATTGGCGCTTGAAGGCTTAGCTTCCG
>JAISBQ010000086.1 GCA_031266115.1 Bifidobacteriaceae bacterium | reverse complement strand
GCATGACACCGAACCGTCCACAAGACAGTGAGACACAACCGTCGCCAAGACAGTGAGACTCGACAACACCCAGACCACCCATGTTGGCACGGGTCCGGCACACCCGCGAACGATGGCGCACCCCGGCCTCTCGCATCACCCCAGGTCACAGCCCCGACCCATGTCCGCCCCATCGAGCACGAGTACCAAACCCGCGCCAACAGACCCCAACCACCCGTGGTGGCACGACTTTGGCACACTCATCTCCGTCCCCATCATCACGTCCCACCAACCGATCCTCGAAGCCCATCCAATGAACGGCACCACAACTCGCGATACTTCACGCACTGCTCAGACTCGTCGCTGCATTTCTGCTGGTTAGAGCGCACTTTCGACTGTGCACCGGCAGCTGCCGGGCGGTTCGCGTCGGGTTGCCGGATGGTCCGGGTCAGCGGTAGCGTGAACCGGCCTCATTCGGCCGCGCGCCCCTCCGCGGTGAACAACGACGCATCACTGATCGATGCGTGCGCGTCTCCCTGAGCGGCTACCTGTCGGTGACCCCAACGGCCAGTATCGCCCCAGTTCTCGAAGAAATGGATGTGACGAAGGTGTCCAAGACCACGAGTGTGTGCCGCCGAGGAATCGTCTCGGCCATAGCCGCGTCCCTTGCCGCAACGTTCCTCGTTGCCATCGTGCCTCACCCGGCATCGGCGGAGCTGTATCCCGGAGTGGTGGGCTTGTCCCGCCGGGCAGCCACGGAGAGCATCGTGATGCTCAAGAACGACAACAGCGTTCTTCCTCTCGACGCCTCCCGCACGGTCTCGGTGTTCGGCCGAGTTCAGGTCAATTACTTCCTCGTGGGCTACGGATCCGGCGGGGACGTCAAGTACCCGTCCAGCACCAACCTGCTCACAGGGCTGCGCCGTAACCCGAACATCACGGTGAACGAGTCCTTGGCCCGCGTGTACACGACGTGGTGCGCGGCCAACCAGCCGAGCGATGGCAGTTGGGGCAACTGGCCAACCTCATACCCGGAGATGCCCTTGACGGACGAGTTGGTGGCCGAGGCCGCTGGACAGTCGGATACGGCTGTCGTCGTGATAGGCCGCTCGGCGGGGGAGGACCGCGAGAGCACCAACACTGCGGGGTCCTACCAGTTGACGACGGATGAGAAGAGCATGCTGGCCAAGGTCAACGCGAACTTCTCCAAGATCGTGGTGCTGCTCAACGTCGGTAACCTCATCGATCTGACCTGGTTGGGCGATTACCCGAACATCGATTCGCTGCTGTACGTGTGGCAGGGCGGCATGGAGTCCGGCTCCGCCGTCGCGGATGTCCTGTCCGGCGACGAGTCACCGTCCGGCAAGCTGCCCCAGACGGTGGCCAAGACCCTCGCGGACTACCCCTCACGCGGCAGCTTCGGCAACTCGGCGGCCACCAAGTACACCGAGGACATCTTTGTCGGCTACCGCTACTTCGAGACCTTCGCCCCGGACCGGGTGCTCTATCCCTTCGGCTACGGCCTG
This sequence comes from Bifidobacteriaceae bacterium, assembly GCA_031266115.1. Taxonomy (GTDB): domain Bacteria; phylum Actinomycetota; class Actinomycetes; order Actinomycetales; family WQXJ01; genus JAIRRT01. The sequence continues at coordinate 3,238 of JAISBQ010000086.1, read as the reverse complement.
ACCTATTCCACGTTCGACATCCATACCACGTCGGTCACCGACCAGGGCGGCACCGTCGCCGTCGATGTCACGGTCACCAACACCGGCACCGCCCGCGCCAAGGAAGTGGTCCAGGTGTACCACGGGGCCCCGCAGGGACAGTTGGGCAAAGCCGCCAAGTCGCTCATCGCCTACGCGAAGACCAACGCGCTCGCCCCGGGCGATCACGAGGACCTCACCCTCACCTTCGCGGTAGATGAGATGGCCTCCTACGATGACGGCAACTACACCGGCCACGATTCGGCGTGGGTGTTGGAGGCCGGCGACTACCCGATCTACGTGGGCAACTCGGTGGCCGCCTCGACACTGGTCGCCACCCACTCCGAGGCCGCGACGAGGGTGACCGAGCAACTCACCGAGGCCGTGGCCCCACGCACCGCCTTCGATAGGACACACGCCACGGTGTCCGGCAGTTCGGTGACCGCGACCACCCAGCCGGTCCCGTTGCAGCAGACCGACCTCAAGGCCAAGGTTCAGGCCGAGATGCCGGCGAAGTCCCCAGACCTGCCCTATGGGCTCGGCAACCAAGGACTCAAGCTACTGGATGTCTACAACGGCACCACCACGATGAACGAGTTCATCGCCCAGCTGTCGTTGACCGACCTGGCCAACCTGGTCCGCGGTGCGGGCGGGATGGGCCATGGCTACGGCATCGCCGGCAACGCGTCGGTCTATGGCGGCTCCAACACGACGCTGCGTGACACCTATGGCATCCCGGCCATGTCCACCACAGACGGCCCCAGCGGGATCCGCATGACGGCATCGGCCACGCTCCTGCCCATCGGGACGGCGCTGGCCGCAACGTGGAACAACAAGCTCGTTGAGGATCTCTACGCCGGTGTGGGCGCGGAGATGGTGCTCAACGGGTCCGATGCGCTCCTCGCCCCCGGCATGAACCTCCAGCGCGATCCGCTGTGCGGACGCAACTTCGAGTACTTCTCCGAAGATCCGTTGCTCACCGGCATGATGGGCGCCGCCACGGTGCGCGGCGTTCAGTCCCAGGGGGTCTCGGCCACGCCCAAGCATTTCGCGGCGAACAACCAGGAGACCAACCGTCACAACAACGATTCCCAGGTCTCCGAGCGCGCGTTGAGGGAGATCTATCTCAAGGGCTTCGAGATCGCGGTCACCACCGCCCGACCGCAGAACATCATGATGTCCTACAACAAGGTCAACGGATCGTGGGCGCATTACAACTACGAACTGGCCACCACCGTCCTGCGGGACGAGTGGGGGTTCGACGGCGTGGTCATGACGGACTGGTGGATCACGCAGGGCTCATGCCCGGATATCTCTCTCAACGCCACTACCCTCACGGACAACGCGTGCCGCGTGCGAGCCGGCGTCGACGTCCTCATGCCGGGCGACAGTGAGAGCCAGGGTCCGCCGCAGAACGCGGTCAACGCCGGGAACATGGGCATCGGCGAGATTCAGCGGTCAGCCAAGCGGACGTTGAACTTCGCCATGAAGTCCTCGAAGTTCCGCAAGAACCACAGTCTGCCTCTGTTCGACTACCAGCCTCCGGCCCCGCAGTTCGTGGTGGCCCAGCCCGTCCAAGGCCCGCCACCCCAGGTGGATGCGATCTATCTCGATGGGACGCCGTTGGCCGGATTCTCCGCGTTGACAGGCGAGTACACGCTGTATGCCAAGACAGTCACCACGCTGCCGCAGGTGACGGCCGATGCCGATCCCGCCGTGACCGTCACGGTCACCCAGGCGACGCCGCAGGCTCCATTCGCCACGATCCTCGCCGTGGCCGCGGACGGGGCCCAGGCCCGCTACCGCGTCTATTGGTCAGACGATCAGTCGCTGCCGCTGCCGCCCGGAGCGACGCCGGCGACAATGATCGGGGTCAAGATCAACGGCCAGGACTATCTGCCGTTCTACCAGGACGTTTACTCCTACACGCTGCCGATTTCCGCCGTTGGCGCCCTGATCGAACCGGTGGTGCCACCTGGAATGACGGCCCAGGTCACCGGCCCGGTGGGGTCGGTCTATACGGTCCGCGCCGAATCGGCCGACCATGCACGGGACTACACGTTCACGTTCGCCGACCTGTCCCACTCGCCGCAGTCGGATGACTTCGACGCCGGGCCGCTGTCCAGCTTCTGGACGGTGGGCAACCCGACCTCCAGCTTTGCCAAGACTGACGGCGCCGTCACGATCGCGACCGAGGACGGCGACTGGTACCAGGGCGGAACCGGGCTGCATAACTATGTCTGGCAGCACGCCCAGGGCGATTGGGAGTCCATCACCAAGGTCACCTACGACACGCGCCCGTACATGAGCTACCACCAGATTGGCGTCCAGATCTACCAGGATGAGAACAACTTCCTGCAGTTCATGATCGAGCACAACAACTGGAACGGCCAGGATGCCAATCCGCTCAAGCTCTCGGTCAAGAATGAGACGTCCGGCACCAACGCCGCCACGACCAACACAACATGGGTGACAGGATTGCCAGGAACTGACGGGACGGTCCTGTTCAAGGTCGCCAAAGCCGGCAACGTCTACACCTTCGATGCCTCCTTGAACGATGGCGGCACCTGGCAGCGCGTGGGCACCACCTTCACGAAGGCGTGGGCAGAGCCGAAGTTCGCACTGATCGCCAACCACTCGGCACTCGGCGTCACGGCCGAACCGACCGCCGCCGGCGGCCGCACGCTCGTCCCGATCACAGCCACCTACGATGACGTTCACTTCACGGTGACGCCACCTGCTTTCCCCACCACGCCCGTGGTGCAGATCGCCGATACGGGCGCGAGCCGCGTCAAGCTCGCCACCGACTACTTCGTGATGAGTTCACCGCTCCAAACAGAAAGTTGCTCCGGCGGATGCACCGGCCGCGATGTCGGATACACCGCGACAGGTGCCTATCTGCTGTACAACCTCAACGTGGCCGAGGCCGGCTATTACCAGGTGGTGCCGCAGATCGCGGCGAACCCCACCGCCTCCGCCGCCCAATTGGCATTCTCACTGGATGTCAACGGCGAGCGCGCCACCACGTTCCGCCGGGCGGGCGGCACGGGCGGCTGGCAGAACTGGGTACAGATGCCCGCTCAGCTGGTCTATCTCCCGCAGGGGCTGGTCAAGCTCCGCTTCTACCTCGACACGGGTGACTGGAACCTCGACTACCTCGACTTCACGCCCGATCCGCTGGACCGGTCGGCGCTGCGTGCGGCCATCGCGACCGCCGACA
>JAISBQ010000062.1 GCA_031266115.1 Bifidobacteriaceae bacterium | reverse complement strand
CAGGCCGCCTTGAGCGATGCCCTGGTAGGAACCGGTCGCTGCGTTGGTGGCAATCGGCTGATACCAGCCCCGCCAAGGCCCGGCCACCTCACCGGATGCGGCGGGAGTGGAGTAGTTCAGAGCGGGCAACCCGGCCGCCGCCTCCGACGCGCTCGCCACACTGACATATGAAGCAACAAAAGCCACCGCCGCGATCAATGCCACAGCGCCGGAGGAACGTAGATTACGCATGGCGTGAAGCCTAGAGGCCCCTCGACAGCGCCGCAAGGAATCGCCGGCAGGCCCGTTCCACATCGTCAGGAGCAAAACCTACCGCCCGCCGCGGATCTGCGCCTGTCTCGAGGCGCGGACGTACGCGGCCGCCGCCGCAGGGCACGCGCGTACGACGACACGATCACGTCACGTGACCCCGCCCAGCCCGATTACGTGACCGTCCACAGCCGGTCCCGCCGTCTTCCTCGGTCCTCTCGGGTGTCCCACGAAACCCATGGTAGGCGGCCCGCGCGGAAAAGGTAGCCAACCGGCCGGAAAATAGTAGCCAAACCGGTAGCCAACCCCAGGCTATCCGGCGGCTAGCTTCCGGTTCGTTTCTGCTGGTCAGGGCCGCGCCCTTGCTGGTCGCCCGGGTCAAGTGGACCATACGAGACAAAGCTCCAACCCTGTGCCAAGCGCTAAATGCGCTGCTCAAAGCACGTAAGGCATACGACGCGGGGAAGCTCCCGAGGGTGCCAAAATCTCAGTTAGCGAGACACAAGCAGATTCGGCGGCTGTCTGGGGCGCAGATCGAGGAGATGGCCGAGCAATACCGGAACGGCAAGACAGTGTACGAGTTGGCTCCCATTTTCGGCGTCACCAGGCAGACCGTCGGGACTGTTCTGCGGTCGCGTGGAGTGGACACGCAGAATCGCCGCAACTCGCGGGAAGGGAAGAACTAAAGAGTCATTGACCGGCCATGGCCGGTTTGGCTGCCGGCGGTGAAGGGGCATGAGTCGAGCGTGGTTGAGGCGCTTCGGTTCAGGAACGAGAGGCTCGGCGCCGAGACCAGTAGCGAGTTGGTGCCGCCTATCTCTCACCTTTCGAGCTCGAGTTCTCGGCGGCCAAGAGCCAGAAGTCGTCGTTCACCTTGATGAGGAGCGCGATCATCAATCGCAACGCGGTGATGTACGCGCGGAAGTGCGCATCCTCGCCGTCTTCGTCGGTCTGGGAACCGTGAAGGAATTTGTTCCGCAATTCACGTCCATTGCTGAATTCGATCTTGTTGAGGAAGTAGTTCAAGTACTGGCCTTCGGCCTCGGTGAGCAAGGACGACCGGCGCTCCACCCAGCCTCGCGCCTCCATGGCATCAACCACCGCTCGCCCGTGGTCGGACAGATGGTAATAACTGCATGCTTCAGTTTCGAACAACCCCCTGAGGACGAGAATTTGTTCTACGTCCGCAATCCGCACTCGTCCGCCCGCGTCCTCTAGAACACCAAGCGTGACCAACTCGCGAACAACGGGTATTTGGTATTCATGGAAGTCGTCCTGGGCGAGATGGTTGTTGCGCAGCAATCCAGCAGCGTTGTCGTCCGTCAACTCGTCGTTGATATACGTCAGCGTGGATTGGTCGGAAAACATGGCGTGCAGGATACCCGTGATCTCCGAGTTCTTTGTCGGATACACGTACTTACCCGGCAGCATGCTCGGAACCTTCTTGTACCGAACCGGGTACGAGGTGATCGCGAGGAGGTCGCGATCGAGTTCGCCGTTTTCAACGTAGAGACCGAATTGTGCCATGGCGCTCTCCATCTCTGCAAAGAGCTGGCGCACGCGCTCAAGGTAGGAGGCTCCGGGGCTCGAAGGCCGAAACGAGAAATTCAAGGCACTGAACTCCTGTGCGAGATACTCCTCAAAAAACCAAGAAATGACATTTTCTAGGTCTTTACCCTTGCCATTCAAGTAATGCTGGTACAAGCAAGTTTGAAGAAAGGTGGTCCTGTCGACAGCGTAGAACCCGACCCCTGTCTCATAATGGGTCTTACCGGCCTCTCCGATCAGCCGCTCCAGCACCCCCAGTCGCACCTGGTAAGACGGGAGGGTGAGCACCACATGCTGATCGGCGAACTCGAACAAGTGCTGGAAGTTGTTGAGGATGCTGGGGTTGTCAAACGTCTCATCCAGCCAGCGGGAGCTGTACGTGAATACTGAGGCAGAGCCGTCAGAATCGCGCATCTCGACCTGAACTGGTTCGTCCTGCGTGTCGGACAAGCGCACCTCGATCCGGATTTTGAATCCGGCGTTGTTCTCGAAGAACTTCTGAGTCAACTCGGCGTTGCGTCGTTTCGCCCGCAGCTTCAACTTAGCGTCGACCCCTGTTTCGGCGCTGATCGGAGCAAGCTCGACCAAGCTCACGTAGTTTGGGTTGGCTTCCGCGCTGTCGAGATAGCGCTCAAGGAGATCGCGCGAGTCTGCCGCACTGAGACTGCGTGGAAGGTGTACTTCGTGGCGCCCGTCGTTTTGCATGTGTTTGCAAACCAGATGCTCTCCATTCACAGGCGAGGCCACCAATTCGTCGCGAATCTCTGCGTCGTACGCGGCGACCAACCGTTTGCTGCCCAGCATCTCGCCGAGATGAATGCCTGTCTCTTTCAGCGCGGGAAGCATCGTCTCGGCGCGGCATCGCTCAAAGGCCTTGTAGCGACCAAGGAGATCAAGGAGATCAAGAAGATCGCGGTGATACTCGTAATCGACTTCGCTGATGAGCGACGCGCAGTTGGCATCATCGACAGCGAAGAAGAACCTGGCGACTGCGCTCTGGATCTCGGGTATACGCGACAGTGCCGCGGCACGTTGCTCCGGGGTGTGGTCGCGGGGAAGGAAATCATGCTCGAGGAATTGCTGCACGTTGTGGAGTTCGATGATGTCCATCACTTGGCGCAGCGCTTTGTCAGCTGCGAACTCCTCGACAAGTTGGGCCACGCGGGCGACGTACCAGCCCACAGACAAGTCTTGGGGGCCGAAGAATCGCACCCGCCTGACAACTGAGGCCTCTTCTTTCATCTGGAATCATCACCTACCGGGTCTCCAGGCGGCATCTCCATGCTGGCCCGCCCGGCGCAAGTCGGCCCGAGCGACTCTGGAGGCAAAACGATTCAGCGCTTCCCGCCATGCTCCGAAGACTTGGTCTACGGCGACGGGATCGACGAAGGTGTCGAAAGCCAGCTTGGCTCGCTCGACGGAGACCGGTTCGCGCAGCACAGCTGCTGTCCATTCGAGACCCTGACGAACATGGCCGCCGATCTCGGGATGATCCGCGAACTCCTCTATCACGCCTGCGGCCTCGGCCGGGTCGGCGACAGCCATGAGACGCCAGAGGTCCCCGAGATCCTTGTCACGAACGGGTCCTTTGCGTGGCTGACACAGGCGTTCACCCACCTTGGACCCCTTGGCCAGGATGAGCGCCGGAATCTCGGCAACGTGCACATCAGCCGACAAACGAGAGTCGGCTAAGTCCGTGATCGTCATCATCGAACGGTTGAAAGCTGCCAGTTCCAAACCCAACGCGTTGCCGACAGCAAGCTTCCCGTGTGCGGCCCGGAGCGCTGGTACTCCGCGTCTGGTTCGACTGGTGGCGCCCGAGAGCCCGTGCGGCGCAAGCAGGTCAATCTTCTCCCGAAATGATTGCGTTCCTTCTGCGGCGTCGTACGGTTCGCGCCCCCACCGCCCGGGCCGGGCTGTGGTGCGGCGTCCATAGCCCGCCTCGGCCAGCAACGCCTCGATACTCGGCATGTCGGCGACCAGGCCCGGCGTGACAGCGAGGTCGCCATCGCCCGTCGGCATCCTCGGCACATCGAGGTCCATCGTTCTCAGCAAGACCGCGTGAGCACCGACCAACGTCAATGACTCTGCATGGGCTGCCAACACGCCGACCACCGCGATGATCGCGCGGCGGCTCCACTCGATCTCGGTACGCGGCACCTTGAAGCCCGTCATGCGGCTCGCCGCCCCACCAACACATCGGCCTGTTCCGCCATCCGGTCGACACCGCCATAGGCGTCGATAGTGACTTGGTCCCGTGCGGCCACCATCACGCCGTCGATCACGGACCGCCCGAGTTCGCAAACCCCGTCGAACGGAATCAGCGTGACACGCAGGCCGAAGGGGTCCGATTTTCGCACAAGTCCCGCGGCTTCGGCAGCGCGCGCGACGTCATCGACATACAGGACCGGCCACGCCTCTCCGGCACTGGAACAGTATAGGTTCGCGCCGGCGTCCCCCGTCACCGCGTAATCAACGCCTGCCCCACCAAGCGCCCCGGCGAGCTCGCGTGCACCCAGACCAGCGGCGAAGTCCCCGGCTCCGGGGCGCCGGGTGAGACGAGCCACCCGGCCAGCGCGGAACATCACATCGGCGGCCTTGCCCACCGCTACTTGACCTGATTCATCGACCAGCCCAATCCGCGCCCACCTTCTACGCCACGCCTCGACACCTGCGGTCACCTCGATCTCGAGGTCCCCGTCAACTGCCAACCGCGCTGCCGCGATCGCAGCGACATCGGCCAAACCTGTGAACCCTATCGGCTCACCCAGCACCGCCAGAATCTCCTGCGCCAGGTCGAACGACGGAGTCACCGCACCGGACTCGATCCGCGTCACCGTCGTCGGAGCGACACCAACCAGCGCAGCGAGCTGACGGGCACTCAAACTGTTCACGCGACGCAAGGTCGAGACGCGCTCCGCAAGATTCACGCGACTAGCCTAGCTGACCGTTGCACATTCGCAACACCCGCCAGGCGGAAGCTCCATGAAGGCAACACGCTCCCAACTCTGTCCTGATTCCTCAAGGTAAGGCCCCGGCGGATGCCACCACCTCCGGGGTCGGTGGCCAGAGCCGCTCCGTCCCGGCTGGTTCCGTTCCGCCCGGCACATCATCATGCAACCAGAAAACCGGCTCCGCGCCGACTACTGGCAACGCAACCAGCAGTTGCATCCAGACATCGACCTGTCCGCCCTTCTGCCCCTCGATCTCGCCGGGGACAGGGTTGGAACTTCGAGCATATGGTGGAGGCGGCGGGAATTGAACCCGCGTCCGATGTACGGGAACCAGGGCTTCTCCGGGTGCAGCTTGCTGCGAGTTTCTCGGCCCCGGCCGCGCACAAGCACGCGGCCGACGGGCCCAGTCACCTAGGTTCGCTCAGGGTCCCGGTGACAGGGACCTGTGAGCGTTGGCCTCCTCAATGACGCCAGCATCCGGGCCGGAAGCACTCCCGGGCTGACGGACTCGCTCCTAGCCGCTTAGGCAGCCAGGGCGAAGTCGGTGCGGTTGGATTTGGCACCTATTGGTTTGCGACGAACGTTAACGAGATGACATCGCGTTCTCGACCCGCTTCACCTGGTTCGACATCCACCGTCGAAACCGATCGCCCCCCTGTTGAGTTGTCGCCCCGCCATCCCGCGCGACACGCAGCACGGCCGGACGCATCACTATAGGCGACGCGTCCGGCCGTGCCAAGCGCCAGGTGGCGCGATCCGCTACTTGATCTTGATGTCCTCGGCAGGAACCCACGTCACGTCGTACGCCATGAGTGGTTCGGGCTTGATGTCGGTCCGCATCAGCTTCGGATCCTTCGACAGGTACGCCTTTGTCTCCCTCGCGATCATGCCGGACAGGATCAGCAAACCCACCAGGTTGGGCAGCGCCATCAGCCCGTTGAGGATGTCCGCGACGTTCCAGATGGGCTCCAACTCCCAGACGGCACCCACCATGACAACCAGGGTGAACAGGATCCGGTAGGGCATCTGAACTCTGATGCCGAGCAGGCGCGTGGCGCAACGCTCGCCGTAGTAGGACCAGCCAAGAACGGTGGACAGGGCGAAGAACGCCACGCACACCGCCACGATGATGGGACCAATCTCCGAGTGAACCGTATTGGCAAACGCATAGGTGGTAGCAGCGCCCGCGCTGAACTCGCCACCTTCCAGCGCAGCTCCGGCGCCTTGCGGCGTCCAGGTGCCGGAGGTCAGGATCACCAGGCCGGTGAAGCTCACCACGATGATCGTGTCGATGAACGTCTGAGTCATCGACACCAATCCCTGGCGGACTGGGTGCGTGCTCTGGGCGGCAGCCGCCACGATCGCGGCCGAACCCATGCCGGATTCGTTGGAGAAGATCCCGCGCGCCATCCCATAGCGAATAGCGGTACCGATGGTCGCTCCCACGGCGGCGTTGCCGGTGAAGGCATCGGTGAAGACGGCACCGAGGGCCGGAAGAATCTGACCGGCGTTGACCACCAGCACAACCAACCCCGCGATGATGTAGACGATGATCATGAATGGCACGAACCCCGCCGTGACCCGCCCGATCCACGTGATGCCGCCGATCAGCACCATGCCGATGAAGACCATGACCACCAGACCGGTCGCCCATCCAGGGACGCCGAAAGCGTTATCGACGTTGGTCACCACAGCGTTGACCTGTGTCATGTTGCCGATGCCGAACGCCGCCAGGGCGCCGAACACGGCGAACGAGATGGCCAGCACCTTGCCGACCTTCCCCTTGATGGCACGCTGGAGGTAGACCTGTGGGCCACCGATCACCTCGCCTTTGGAGTCCACCTCGCGGTACTTCGAGCCGAGGAAAGCCTCGGCATACTTCGATGCCATCCCGAGCAGGCCGGTGACCCACATCCAGAACAGCGCCCCAGGGCCGCCAAGACAGATGGCCGTGGAGACACCGACAATATTGCCGACGCCGACAGTGGCAGCCAGCGCGGTGGTCAAGGCCTGATAGTGGGAGATGTCGCCCTCGGCGCCCGCATCCTTGCGGCGAAGCAGGCCGAGGGCCAAAGCTGAGCCCAGCTTCGAGAACTGGACCCCACGCAGGCGGAGGGTCAACACCAAACCAGTGACAAACAACAGCGGGATCAGCAGCTGCGGGCCCCACACAAAGCCGTCAACCGTGTTGATGATCGAGTTGAGGATATCCATCGCGAACCTTTCCGGAGTTCGGAGCACCATCGGCAGACAGTGCGCGGCACAAGAGTAAGGGCAAACTGTTGCCAAAGTGTGAACCGTTGGCAAAGACTGTCTCGCTCCGGCGTCCACGGGCAGGGTCCTCGGAGCGGACGTGACGGTGCATCAGCGCCAGTCGCGCGTCGCGATCGCCCGCTCGGCCTCGCGTTGGTCGGTCCTCTCGCGCAGCGCCTGCCGCTTGTCCCACTCCTGCTTACCTCGAGCGAGCGCCACCTCGACCTTCGCCCGGCCGCGGGAGAAATACAGCTGGAGGGGAATCACTGTATAGCCCTTGTCCTGGCTCTTCGCAGCCAACGTCCGGATTTCGATGGCGTGGAGCAAGAGCTTTCGCTTACGCCGCGGGGTGTGGTTGGTCCACGTGCCCTGCGCATACTCGGGGATGTGCACCCCCTCCAGCCATGCCTCCCCGCCCTCGAAGCTGACCCATCCGTCTGCCAGCGAAGCCCTGCCTTGGCGCAGCGCTTTGACTTCGGTTCCTGTCAACACAAGACCCGCCTCGGTGCTCCGCTCGATCTCATAGTCGTGGCGAGCACGTCGGTTCGACGCTATGAGCACGTGATCCCGCCCATCGCGCGCCTTGCGCGCCGCGATCTGCTTCTTCTCGGTCACGAGATGTACGGCACCGGATTCACCGGCGAGCCGTCCTCATAGACCTCGAAGTGGAGGTGACAGCCGGTGGACCAACCCGTGGTCCCCACGTAGCCGATCAACTGACCCTTGGTCACTTCCTGACCCTTTGAGACCTGGAATCCGCCGTTCATTTGATGGTTGTAGGTCGTGACAATCGACTTGCCGCCGATGACGCCATGGCTGATCTCCGTCCGGTTCCCCCACGCGGACTGGAAGTACGTGTCGATCACCCGGCCGTTCGCGGCCGCGTAGATCGGTGTGCCACAGCCCGCCGAGAAGTCGGCACCGGTGTGGATGCGCTGCGTCCCCAAGATGGGGTGGATCCGCGGCCCGAACGGGCTGGTCAGCACCAGTTGTGTAAGTGGCCGGCCGAACATGCCGGGACTCAACGGGGGTCCACCATCGGGCGCCAAGGCCTTTTCGGCATCGGCCAGCGCCTTGAGATCCGATTCGACGAGCGCCTGACGCTCTTGGATCTTCTTCTCCTGCTGCTCGTATTCCGCCTTCTGGTTCTCCAGTTGCTGTGCCTGGTTCGCCTGCTGAGACTCGAGCCCCTGAAGGGCTGCTTGGGCCTGTTCGGCCTCGTCCCTGGCGGCCTCGGCCACCGTCACGGCGGCCTGTAGCTCTGCCTCAAGTGCAGCGATCTCCTCCCCGACCGCGGCCAGGCGAGCCTCCCGGTTCTTGTTGGTGGCCGCGTCCTCCTGGGCAAGACGCAACGATTCGGCGAGCGACCGGGCCACCGCATCCGCGGCGATGAACGAGGCGTCCAGCTCTTCCAGGCTGGTCGCACCGAGGAGCAGCATGAAGTCCGATTGGGCCAGCGGATCCTGCATCATCGTCACGCGGGCGATCTCACCGAGGGCCTGCTTGGCCTGGGTGCTGCGTTGCTCCGCGGCGGCGATCTCCTCCTGAATCCCAGCCCTGAGTGCCTCAGCTTCGGCGAGATCCTCCGCCACCGTGTCGTGCTCGCGCTTCGCCTTGACATAGACGTCCTGTGCCTCGGTCACCCGCGCTTCAGCCAGCGGCAACTCGGCCCTGGTTCTCTCCAGCTCGAAATACGCCTCAGATAGCTGGTCCGTGACGCCCTCGAGCTGCTTGCCAATCTCCTCGATCCGGGACAGGTTGGCCTCGCGTTCCTGCTCTAGCTCGTCGCGATCCTTCTTGGCGACAGCCGGCGCTGCGCTCAGTGTCACGGCGCACACCAGCGCCGACGCCATGGCCGCCGCCAGCCATCCCCGGAACGATCGATTGCCCCGCGCGCGGCGGGGCGGACACCTTCGGATACCCATCGCCTCACACTTTAGTGAAGCGCCTCAGCGTCAGCACAGAGGACAAGGCCGCTAGTACCACCGCCAACAGCATCAACCACGGAGCCACCACGAAGACATCGGAGACGTTGACACGACTGAGCAGGGTCCCGAAGCTCTCCGACATCCACCCGACCAGCCAGAACTTGCCCACAAGCCACAGTGCCGCGACGGACAGCACCGAGCCGAGCAGTGCCGCGACCGCGCCCTCCAGCATGAACGGCAACTGGATGAACAGGTTCGATGCCCCCACCAGGCGCATGATCCCAGTTTCCTTCTGCCTGCTCATCGCTGACAGGCGAATCGTCGTGGTGATGAGGAGGATCGCCGCCACCATGAGCACCCCCGCCACGGCGAGCGCCGCGACCTGGCCCTTGGCGAGAATGTCAAACAGCGGCGAGAGTAGCTCGGACTGGTCGCGGACGAGGTAGACGCCAGGCTGGCCGTTGACGGCCTCCTCAACCACCTGGTAGTCCTCGGGATTGACCAGCTTGACGTGGATCACCGGAGGCAGCGCGTCGACAGTGACTCCGCCTGTCCAGTCCGCGTCGGAGAAGGAATCCTGCAGGTCCGCGTACACCTCGTCGGGCGTTTCCACCGTGTAATCGGCCACGTAGGGGCTGAGTTCCTCGGACTTCAGACGCGCCTCAATGGCATCCTGCTGGTCCTGGGTGACCGGCCCGTCAACGCACACCTCGCCACCCAGCTGCTGCACTGGGCACAGCCAGATCGAGACCTCGACTTTCCCGTACCACTCCCCCCGCAGCTTGTCGATCTGCATCTGAAGCAGCAACGCCGAACCGACCGAGGCGAGCGAGACGAACGTGACGAGGATGACTGCGCTGATCATCGTCATGTTGCGCCGGAATCCGGCGGCGATCTCGGTGAGAACAAACCAGAACCTCACGGCCTGCGCCCCCCTCCCACATAGCCGGCACCGTAGCGTCCCCCAGATTCATCGCGGACGATGGCGCCATCCACCAGTTCGATCACACGGCGGCGCATCTCGTTGACCAGTCCCACATCGTGCGTGGCCATGACCACAGTAGTCCCGGTCTGGTTGACGCGGTCGAGAACGGCCATGATGCCCTCGGAGGTGAGGGGGTCGAGGTTTCCGGTCGGCTCATCGGCGAGCAGCACTTGAGGCCGGTTGACCACGGCACGGGCGATCGCCACCCGCTGTTGTTCGCCCCCGGAGAGCTCATGGGGCAGCCGCTTGCCCATTCCATCCAGGCCGACCAGCGAGAGCACATCGGGCACCACCGACAGGATCGAGTGGCGTGGCTGCCCAATCACCTGCATGGCGAACGCCACGTTCTCGAACACGGTCTTGTTTTCCAGCAGCCTGAAGTCTTGGAACACGACCCCGATCTGGCGCCGGAAGAACGGCACCTTGCGGTCGGCGAGTGTGGAGACGTCCTGACCGAGCACGTAGACGGTCCCCGAACTCGCCCGCTCCTGGCGCAGCACCAGTGCCAACATGGTGGACTTGCCCGAGCCCGAGGCGCCCACGAGGAACGCGAACTCTCCGCGTTCGATCTCTAGGGTGACGTGGTCGAGTGCTGGACGCTGCCCACGGGTATAAACCTTGGTGACGTTGCTGAATCGGATCACTGGCTTGCCTGGGCCTCACTCGGTGTCGGTGGCGGGGAGTCGCGGGAGAGTATCGACTCATGTGAGTCTCAACACGTCAACCGGCTCACTGACAAGCGTAAACGCTTGACGTTCGCCGGGGTCGTGTCTACCTGCGAGCATAAGCACCCGCCCGGCTCTCCCCCTGGCAGACACGCCGCCGCGCGAAGGCGAGGGGCGCCATCGTCCGCCGGACCGCCCAGGGACGCCCCTACTGGGCACGCTCGGCGGACCGGCGCCACCGGATTCCGGCAGCGAGGAAGCCGTCAAGGTCACCGTCGAACACGGCTGCGGGGCTTGATACCTCATATTCGGTCCGCAGGTCCTTGACCATCTGATACGGGTGCAGGACGTAGGAACGCATTTGATCGCCCCACGACGCCTTGATGTCGCCCGCCAGTTCCTTCTTCTTGGCGTCCTCCTCGGCACGGCGCAGCACTAACAGGCGGGATTGCAGGACGCGCATTGCCGCGGCACGGTTCTGGATTTGAGACTTCTCATCCTGCATGGACACGACGATGCCGGTGGGCAGGTGAGTGATGCGGACAGCCGAATCGGTGGTGTTGACGGATTGACCGCCCGGACCGGACGAGCGGAAGACGTCGACGCGAATGTCGGTGTCTGGGACCTCGACATGGTCGGTCGATTCGATCAGCGGGATCACCTCGACGGCGGCGAACGACGTCTGCCTCCGGCCCTGGTTGTCGAACGGAGAGATGCGCACCAGACGGTGTGTGCCTCCCTCGACAGAAAGGTTGCCGTAGGCGTAGGGGGCCTTGACTTCAAAGGTGACGGACTTCAGCCCAGCCTCTTCCGCATAGGACGTGTCGAGAACCTTGGTGGAATAGCCGTGACGCTCAGCCCAGCGCAGATACATGCGCAGCAGCATCTCCGCGAAGTCTGCCGCATCCACTCCCCCAGCACCCGATCGGATGGTGACCACGGCCTCACGTTCGTCATACTCCCCCGCCATGAGCGTGCGAATCTCCAAGTCGCCGAGGTCTGCCTGGACGTCGGCGAGTTCCGTGTCGGCTTCGCCCAGGGTGTCAGCGTCATCGGCCTCCAGGCCCATCTCAATGAGGACCCCCAGATCGTCGATACGCTGGCCCATGCGCTCCAGTTTGGTCAGCTCGGATTGCGTGTGGGACAGCTTGGAGGTGACGGCCTGGGCAGCCTCCGGGTCGTCCCACAGGTTGGGCGCGGCGGCCTGAGTGGACAGCTCAGCGATCCGCTCGCGCAACGCCGCGGGGTTGGCGACCTGTTCGATGGTGGAATACGTCTCACGCAGGGCACGCATGCGCGCCGGATAGTCGATGGCTGCCACGTCCGCCAAGGATACGCGGTGGGCGTACCCGAGCCCCCAAAACTGAAGGGTCGGCGCAGGGGGATCCGGAGGCGGCCGTCTACCCTGTGGGGCATGCCTGAGCCTGGAGTTGACGCCGCGCGCACCGCCAGCTCCTCGACGCTGGCCCGCGATGTGGCGGTGGGTATCACCGCCTGGGCTGTGGCGATGCTCCTGGGCACGGTGGTCATAGCCGCTGACCCGCCCGACCTCATCCAGTACGCGGTCGCGGCGGCCTTGCTGGCCGCCGCCATCGCGGTCAGACGCCTAGCTCCTACCGCCGCAGGTGTCGCGGCGGCCGGTGTCGCGGCGGCCGCGGTCGGATGGCTCAGCGGTCCCGGGGCGATCGTCGCGTGGCTCGCGCTGCCGCCCCTGTACACGCTGACGCGATGGGGCAAGCGTTCGGTCGCCTACAGCGTTGGCCCCGCCGTGATCGCCACCAGCGCAGTGGTGGTGACGGTGAGCCGGTTCGGCGTCGCCACCAGGTGGACGATGACGGCATTCCTGACAGTCTTCACCGCCCTGCTGGTGTGGGGATTGGGCACGATCAAGCGGCGGCGCGGAGAACGCCAAGCGGACGCTTCGCGCCGCCACGGCGCGGCCGAGCGGGAGCGGGAACAGCTCGCCCAGCTGGCCGCGGCCTCCGAGCGCAACCGCATCGCTCGCGAGATGCACGACATCGTCGCCCACTCGTTGTCCGTCATCATTGCCCAGGCCGATGGCGGCTCGTACGCGTCGCACACCGACCCCCAAGCCGCGACCAGGGCTCTGGGCACCATCGCGGAAACCGGGCGGGCAGCGCTCGCTGACATGCGCCATATCTTGGGTGTTCTGCGCCACCCCGAGGAAGCGGATACCGGAGCGCTGCGCGCGCCCGTGCCTGACTCCCAGGACCTCGACGCGTTGGCCGCTCAGATGCGCGACGCCGGGCTGGATATCGCGATGGTCCGCATCGGCGTTGGCTCGACCCTGCCGCCAGGGGTCGGTCTGGCCCTGTACCGCATCTGCCAAGAAGCCCTGACGAACGTGCTCAAACACGCTGGGCCAGGTGCCCATGTCACGGTGATCGACCGATGGGAACCACACCAGGTGGCTCTTGACATCCACGATGACGGCCGGGGCGCCGCCGCCACCAGCACCAAGGGACCCGGCCACGGGCTCGTCGGGATGCGCGAACGGGCCGAGATGCTCGGCGGCACCCTGGACGCCGGCCCAGCCCGCGCCGGCGGATTCCGCGTCACAGCCCGAATCCCCCTGCCCTCGCGCCGCATCCCGGCGGCAGGCCAGGCCCCCATGCCCCCCGACACACGCGGCGACGGCCCAAGACAACACCTGCGCCGGGACTCGCGCCCATGACCGGGAGTGCGATCCAGAAAGGCATCAACTATGGATGATCCGATTCGCGTGATTCTGGTCGATGACCAGCAGCTGGTGCGCGCTGGCTTCGCACTCGTCATCGCCTCTCAGCCGGACATGCGCGTAGTAGGTCAAGCCGGGAACGGCGCCGAGGCCCTGCGTCTGGTCGCGACGGAACCGGCCGACATCGTCCTCATGGACGTACGAATGCCGACCATGGATGGCCTGGCGGCCACAGAGCGGATAGCTGAACTCCAGACACCGGGAGCGCCACCCAAGATCGTCATGCTGACCACATTCGACCTGGATGAATACCTCCTCCACGCGATCAAGGCCGGCGCCAGCGGGTTTCTCCTCAAGGATGCGCCACCTGAACAGATGCTGGCGGCGATCCGTGCGGTCCATACTGGCGACGCTGTGATCGCGCCATCGTCGACCCGGCGCCTCCTCGACCATGTGGCCCACTCGATCCCCGCGGAGCCACCCGATCCGGGTGTTTTCGACACGTTGACCGAGCGCGAGCGGGAGGTTCTGATCCTCATGGCCCGGGGGCTGACCAACGGCGAGATCGCCACGAGGCTTGTGGTCGCCGAGGCCACCGTCAAGTCCCACGTTGGACGGATACTCGCCAAACTCGGCGCGCGAGACCGCGTCCAGGCCGTCGTGTGCAGCTACGAGAACATGCTGATCACGCCGGGTGCGGACGCCGATGGCGCTACCTCGGCCTGACTGTCCCACCACCCGTGGGCCCAGGACTCGCTCGCCCGATCAGTCCCGGGGATGAGGCGAAGACCATTCCCACGCCCGATGCCCGACCTGCCCGCGATCTCTACCGTAGGCACTATGGATACCAAGTCACCGCTGGAGCAGGCGTCCTCACCAGGGGTTGCCCTGTCCGCCCGCGAACTCACCAAGATCTACGGCCGTGGGCAGGCCCAGGTCCGCGCGCTGGACGGCGTCGACGTCGACTTCGGGCAGGGCCGATTCACCGCCATCATGGGCCCGTCTGGCTCGGGAAAGTCGACCCTCCTGTACCTGCTCGCCGGCCTGGAAGGGGCCACATCCGGAACCGTCCACCTGGGAGCCACAGAGGTGACCAGCCTCACCGACACGGGACTGACCAAGCTACGTCGGGACCGGATCGGATTCGTGTTCCAGGCGTTCAACCTCCTTCCGATGTTCAACGCCAAGGACAACATCCTCCTACCCGTGTCATTGGCCGGAGCCAAGCTCGACCGAGCCTGGTTCGATCAGGTGGTCGACACGCTGGGCCTCGGAGACAGGCTCACGCACCGGCCATCGGAGCTGTCTGGGGGCCAACAGCAAAGAGTCGCCGTCGCCCGGGCACTGATTACGCGGCCAGATGTCATCCTCGCTGACGAGCCGACCGGCAACCTCGACACCCGCTCGGGGATTGAGGTACTCGCCTTCCTGCGACGGTCTGTGCGTGAACTCGGCCAGACCGTCGTCATGGTGACTCACGATCCGGCGGCAGCCGCCTACGCTCAACGCGTTGTCCTGCTCGCCGATGGCCGCGTGGCCGGCGACATCGTGAACCCGACCCCCGAGGCCGTCATGAGCGGCCTCGAGGCACTGCGGACGGTCGAGGTCTGAGCCCGTGTTCCGCATCGCCATCGCTCATATGCGAACCCACGCCGGGCGCCTTGTCGCCGGGCTTGTCGCCGTCGCCATCGCGACCGCTTTCATCGTGGCCGCCATCGTCGGGGTCGACGCCGGCATGCGAACGGCCAGAGCCTCCATGGTGGCCGAATACGCCGCCGCAGATCTCGTCGCCGCGATCGACGCCCCCGACTGGGGTGCACCGGCACAACCTGGCGAGGGGTCACCCGACCACGTCGCCGCCTACCCCGCGGATCTCGCAGTCGATGCCATAGCCGCCCTGGCCGAGGTCCGGACGATGAAGCCATTGACCGAGCTGGGCGCCACGCTCTCCCACGGCGACAGAGGCGCCTCGACCACCGTGGTCCCGTACGCCACGGAACCGTCGCTCATCTCCTATCCCCTCACCGAAGGAGCCGCCCCGGTCGAGGATCGCGATGTGATCCTCGGGCGGGGACTCGCGGAGCGCCTGCGAGCGACCGTAGGCAACGATGTCGACCTGACCTGGTACGGCGTCCCCGGCGCTCCGGACACGAGCGACGTCGCGCGCATGGACCTGCCACCGTGGATGAACCACGATCCCCGCGCCTCGCGCACCACCGCCATCGTCCACGTCACGGGCCTCTTCGACGATTCAGTCCCCTCCCTGGCTGCCGCCACCCCGGGTGTCCAAGGGGCCTCGGGCGTCTTTGCCCAGCCGTGGGACGTCATCGCCGGCGCGCCAGCCCGTGAAGTGGCCGTGGTCCTCGCCGATGGCGTCGATCCGGCGCAGGCATCTGACGCCATCGTCCGCGCGACCGAGAATGCGTTCGCCAACTACCCGTATGAACAGACCCCCGGCAGGGTCACGGTCACCACACCGGAGGAACGGGCGGCGATCCGGATGGCGGTCTTCGTGGGGGGTCAGGCCTTCATCCTCTCGTTCCTCTTTGTGTTCGCCGCGATCTCGCTGGCCGTGGCTGGTCTCGTCATCGCCAACACCTTCCAGGTGTTGATCGCGCAGCGAGCACGCACCCTCGCGCTCCTGCGATGCGTGGGCGCGTCCAGCGCACAGATCCACCGCTCCGTGCTGATAGAGGGTGCACTCACCGGGCTGCTCGGCGCCATAGCCGGGATCGCGATCGGGCTCGGGCTGGTCCAAGGAGCGCTCACCCTCGCTTCCCGGCTCTATCCCGCGGTTCCGGTCCCCGCCACCGTGGCGGTGGCGCCCGTCGCCATCGTGCTGCCACTCATCGCCGGGATCGCCGTGGCGACCTTGGCCGCACTCGCTCCGGCCAGGCGCGCCACAGCCACACCGCCTGTCGCCGCCCTGCGGCCCCTCACCGCCCCCACACCCCGCCGGCCAGCCGGCAAAGCGCGGGCGATCGTGTCCTGCATCGGGATCATCGGCGGCGCCGTCATGCTGACGATCGCCCTGGTGATCTCCGTGGTCTACGGGCGTGACCTCGATCGGACCACGACATCAAGCGGGTGGCTATTCGCGGGCGCTCTCGGTCTAGGTGTGCTCGCCGCGCTCAGCCTCGTGGTCGGGATCATCCTGGCCGGACCGTTCTGGATCCCCCACGTGGTGCGTGCCTTCGCGAATCTGCTCGGCCGCACGGGGCCCGGAGCACGGGTGGCCGCAGCCAACACGGTTCGCAACCCGCGCCGCACCGCCGCCACCGCCAGCGCGCTGGTCATCGGGGTCACCCTCGTGGCTGCTGTGTCCGCCGGATCGGCCTCCATCGAACAATCGCTCGTGGCCGCACTAAGCGAGGATTGGGCCGCTGACTTCCAAATTGACCAGCGGTGGACCTACGCCATCGACTCCATCCCAGCCGGGGCGAGCGACACCGCCTACGCCGCCGGCCTTGCCGAGGGACTGCCCCCGGTGCCCGAGGGCGCAGCCGCAGCTCTCGCCACCGTCGATGGCGTAACAGATATCACCTCGATTCACGGCGCCCTTGTCGCCACCATCGATGGATCTAGCGACGCGTCCGCGGCGAACGTCCCCGTGTTCGACACGGTCGCCTACGGGGTGGACCCAACACAGTTCGCCGCGATCTCCGGCAACACCGACGCTGTGGCCGCCCTCAACGCGGGACATGCCCTCGTGGTGAACGTCGTCAGCGGGCCGGTAGGCCTGGACGTCCTCAATGGGGATCCGGTCACCGTGGTCGGCCCCCTGGGCAGCCGCGAGTTCCGGACCACCCGCGTCGATATGCCCGGCTCGACGGCCGCCATCGTCATCCCGCTCGACGCGCTGACCACCCTGGTCCCATCCACCTCCGTCAGCCAGGTTGCCGCCGCTCTCGCTCCCGGCGCGGACGCCATCGCCGTGGCGGACAAAGCCATGGGAGCCCTGGCCGGCTTCGCGGACGCGGACGGCAACGCCTTGACACTGTACGGAACTGCCATCCAGCGCTCGCAGATCGCACAGGTGATTTCTGTGATCGTGCTGGTGCTCATGGCGTTGCTCGCAGTCGCCGTCCTCATCGCCGTGATCGGTGTCGCCAACACCCTGTCGCTGTCGGTGGTGGAGCGAACTCGCGAACACGGGTTGCTCCGGGCCCTCGGGCTC
>JAISBQ010000330.1 GCA_031266115.1 Bifidobacteriaceae bacterium | reverse complement strand
GGTGCGCACGGGGCTGGCGGCTCGTGCGGTCATCCGTTCCTCCGCTCATACGTGGCCTGCCAGGTCCGGCCAAGATGCGTCGAGGCGATGACCGTGGCAGTCAACGCGACGCCGGGCAGGACACCCGTCCACCACGCCGTGGCGAGATAGGCGCGGGATTCGGCGAGAATCGCCCCCCATTCGGGTGTGGGCGGCTGGGGGCCCATGCCGATGAAGCTCAAGGCGGCGGCACCCACGACCGCGCCACCCAACCCGATCGTGGCGAGCACGGGGACCACTCCGAGAGCATTGGGAAGGACGTGACGCAGGGTCAGTCGCGGTCGCGTCAGGCCGGCGAGGCGTGCCTGTTCGACATACCCGGAGCGCACCACCTGCAGCGTTTGCGCCCGCACCACCCGGGCGTAGGAGGGGATGTGCGCCACCCCGAGCGCCACGATGAGGTTGGTTAGGCCGGGCCCGATCAGGGCGATCATCACGAGGGCGACAAGGATCCCGGGGAAAGCTGCCAGGATGTCGATCGCCCGGCAGACGACAGTGTCCATCGCGTGGCTCCCAATCCCCGCCACCACCCCGAGGATCACCCCGGCCACCGCCGAGATCGCGCTGGCACCCAGGCCGATGGTCAGCGAGTAGCGGGCGCCGTACACGATCCGCGAGAACACGTCCCGACCCAGATAGTCTGTGCCCGCCGGATGAGCCGACGATGGCGGACGGCCCACCGCTGCCAGGTCCGTCGCCGTGGGGTCGATCACGCTGAAGATGGCAGGAAAGAAGGCCACGACCAGCACAATCACGATCGTCGCCGCCGCAGCCACCAACCCCACCGGGAACCGGCGGCGCCGTGCCCTCGCCGCTCGCCGGTGGGCTCTGCCTGCTGCCATGCCGGGGTGGGGTGCGCCATCGTGCGCGGGGGGCGCGGACAGCGAGGCAAGTGCGGTCATGACGCGGCCTCCTGCCATGCCGATTGACCGCGCAACCGCGGGTCGATGGCGAGGTACAGCAGGTCGACCACCGTGGTGACCACGACGAACGCGACGGCGGACGTCAGGGCGACGGCGAGGATGACCGGGATGTCCTTCGTGGTGATCGCGGTGACTGCCACCTGGCCGATCCCAGCCCTGCCGAACACTTGCTCGCAGGTCACGGCTCCGCCTAGGAGGTTTCCGAAGGCGAGGCCACTGATCGTCATCGCCGGCATGGCCGCGTGGCGCAACGTGTGGATGCGGGTAAGGCCGAAGCGGCTCACGCCACGGGCCCGCGCGGTCACCGCGAACGGCTGATCTTGGGCGCGGTCCAGACCCTCGCGCAGAACTTGGGCACCAAAGCACCCGATGGGCAAGCCGACCGCCATCGCCGGCAGGATCACCGCCAGTACGCCACCGGAACCTGAGACCGGGAACATGCCCAAGCGGAAGGAGAAGATAGCCAGCAGAAGCATTCCGATCCAGAACGGTGGTGCCGAAACCACGGCCAACTCGGCGAACTGGCTGATGGCACGGGTGACGCGCGAGGAGCGGCCAGACATCATGGCGAGGGTGATGGCCAGGGTAATCGCAATAGCGAAGGCCCACAGCGTCAACTCGATGGTGGGAGGGAATTGCTCGGCGAGGAGGGAGGTGACCGGGCGGTGATGGACGTAGGACACGCCCATGTCGCCGTGCGCGAGACGCCAAAAGTACAGGAGGTACTGGACCAGCGCCGGGTGATCCAAGCCCCACTCTCTGATCACTTGGGCCCGCAGGGTCGGATCGTTGGCGTTCGCACCAAGGAGCGTGTTGATGGTCTCGCCCGGAGCCGCCTGGACCGCGACGAACGTCAGCGTCGCCGCTGCCCACACGACAACGGCCCCCTCTCCCAGCCGGCGCGCCACGCGCCTCGCGACCGCTCGCGTTCGCCCCTGGCGGGCGGGGGTCGCCGGGCCCGCCAAGCGCCCGCGAACGGCAGGCAAGGGCCGGTCGATCGTCAGGGACATGGGTGGTGCGTCTTTCGGCGTCAATTCCAGCGAGCCCGCATCTGGGGCCTCAGGGCAAGGTGGAGGTTTTCATCCGCCGCCGATGGCGATCAAGCGCGGCTGTGACAATCGGACGGGCGGGGAGGGGGTGACTGACGCGATGGGGTGGGCCACGTGAGGCGGCGACCAGGGCCATTCGGGTGTCTGCGCCACGCGGCGTGCCATGGCGTGGCGAACGGGGCGATGTCCGCCATGCGAGCGATTGTCTCGCGGGAGCGGGCCCGGCGGCGGTGTGCGGCGGGGGTGTGCGGCGGGGCCGGGTTGGTCAGGGGGACAGGGACGGCAGAGCTGCATTTCGCTGCACGCGGTGGACCGTGACACCACGTTCTGGACCCTTGGCGGTCGATCTCCTTCCCCGGCGGGCGACAGATCTGGTCCGCGCGTGGTTCTCACCCCCCAAACCTGAAACCCGACACCTCAACTGGGGTGCGACATCGTCTGGGGGTGTGCCGGACCCGTGCCAACACCGGTGGTGAGGGTCTGTTGGCGCGGGTTTGGCACTCGTGCCCGGTGTGGCGGACATGGGTCGACGCTGTGACCTGGGGTGATGCGAGGTGCCGGGGTGCGGCGTCGTCTGGGGGTGTGCCGGACCCGTGCCAACACCGGTGGTGGGGGTGTGTTGGCGCGGGTTTGGCACTCGTGGGCGTGCCGGATCGCCCGCGTCATCGTCAGCCCAAGGCGCTGACGGGTACGGCCCACGGCCGATCACCTGGCGTCCCTCGCCGGAACTTCGCCGCAATGTGCTTCTGGCGTGGGCCTTGCGATGCATCCCACGCAGAAACCACATGTATGCGACGAATTTCCGGTTCGGGACACTCGCGGGACGGTGCGGTGTCCGCCGTGCCCTGTGTCACCAGCGGCGCGGCCCATGGCTCTGCCAGTCTCGCGGTCATGCGGTAAGGCGCAGGTTCGCATGCGCAGATCGGCAACCACAATTGCGCGAGACAGGGTTCCACCAGGCGAAAGACCTCCCACGCCCTGGCGGCCTCGGATTCGGTCCGCGGCGTCGCCCCGCGAGGCGAGCGCTCCGTTCGCCGACCTCGAGCCTCCAAGTTCCCAAACACCCGGATCCGCGACCCAAAGGCTGAACTCGACGCGCCTGCGGGCCTCAAAGACCGTCGAGTTTCACCTTCTGGGGCCGAAATAGCCCCCGGGAGCCCGGAAACCTGAAACTCGACGCTCTGGAGGGCCCCTGAAGCCGCCGAGTTTCAGGTTCTGGGGCCAAAACACCCGCCCGGGGCCCCGAAACCTGAAACTCGGCGGATTGGGGAGCCGCAATCGTCGGGGCGCCCTGACTCCGCGAAGCTCAACTCGAGTGCACGGGGC
Source organism: Bifidobacteriaceae bacterium (assembly GCA_031266115.1). Lineage (GTDB taxonomy): Bacteria > Actinomycetota > Actinomycetes > Actinomycetales > WQXJ01 > JAIRRT01. The sequence goes on along the minus strand of JAISBQ010000330.1, from coordinate 559 downwards.
GGTTGGGGCGCCCGCCGGTCCGGGAGGAGGGTCGCCGTTACCAGCAGCCGTCCAGGTGGTGCCAGTAGAATCGCGCGTGCCCCGACGGCCCCACGGTGAAAGGTGGACGAGTGACGCCGCCCGGCCTCGATCTGCTCGCTGACGCCGATGTCATCGTGGTGGGCGCCGGCCCCGCGGGCGCGACAGCCGCCGCCTACCTCGCCGATGCCGGCATCGACGTGTTGCTCCTCGACAAGGCCACCTTTCCCCGAGACAAGGTCTGCGGCGACGGGCTCACCCCCCGCGCCGTCCGCGAACTCGATCTTCTCGGCGTCCCCCGTGATTCGACCTGGCTGCGGGGCCGTGGGCTGCGGGTGTTCGGGGGCGGTCACCGCCTCGAATTGCCGTGGCCCGATGGCGGCACCTACCCGAACGACTCCCTCACCACGCCCCGCGCCGAGTTCGACGCCGCCCTGATCGCCCGCGCCCGCGAAGCCGGTGCCCGCGTCGTGGAGGGCGCTGCCGTGACGGGGCCCCTCCTGTCACCCGCGGGCCGGGTGATCGGTGTTGAGGTTCGCCT
>JAISBQ010000277.1 GCA_031266115.1 Bifidobacteriaceae bacterium | reverse complement strand
CTTCTGCCTGTGTGAAACCATGTCCATCAATCGTGACGGTCATCGCTACTCCTTCCCGCCCAGCCACGCCGGACTGAGCGAACCGGCCAACCCCCACCCACCGTTTAAGGAATACACCCTCACTGGGTCGATAGCCCGGCGGGCGATGATGTAGCTGCCGGGGACCTCAACGACTCCAAGGTACTCGCCGAACAGTTCGGCACGTCGTCCGTTCTTCTGGAATGACCAGGGAAGACAGCTCACGTTCATCACTGGCCGCATCGGATGGGTTTGAGATAGTGACATTCAAGGTCGTGAGCACAGGCGTCGTCACCCGGGAACATTGGGTGCTCGGCGCTGCGCGCCTCAACACTCGTCACTCGCTCACGAGACGAAGCAGGCGTCGTCTCCCTCACTCCTTCCTTGGGTGCGCGAGACGGGACTTGAACCCGTACGCCCGAGGGCACAGGAACCTAAATCCTGCGCGTCTGCCAATTCCGCCACTCGCGCTCGGCGTCTCAGCCTACGTGAGCGAGGGGCCCGGTGCCTCACTGGTGGGGCGCCGCGGCACGGTACGGTGGACGGTCATGGAGAATCAATCCTCGCCGGCCGCCATCGCGGCGCGGATAGCGCAGCGCCAGGCCGAGCTCGCTGCGAACGTCGCCAGCCTCAAGGATGAGTTGAACCCAGCATCCCTCGCGGGCCGCGCGAGGAACGCCATTCGCCGTGAGGTCCATGCCGTCACCCACGACGATGCCGGTCGCCTTGCCACCCCAATCCTCGCGGCCCTGGCGGGCGCCGCCGTCCTGGTGGTCGGATTCATCGTCCTCAAGGCGGTCAAACGGTGACCTCAGTGCACGATGACGGCCCTTCCCCAGCCGTCGAACCCGTCCCCTCGCCGGTGGAGGGTGGCGCCGAGCCAGAACGCCAGGCTCCGACGCTCCCCGATGGGCCGCTACCCATTCGGATGCTCTCGGACCGGATGCTGGTGCTCCTGGATGCCGAGTCAGCAGAGCGTCGATCGGCAGGAGGGATCCTTATCCCAGCCACGGCGAGCGTGGGCAGGCGCCTGGCGTGGGCATTTGTCGTGGCGCTGGGCACCAACGTGCGGCATGTCAAGCTCGGCGAGAGAGTCCTGTTCGATCCCGCGGACCGAGCGGAGGTAGAGCTGCAGGGCCAGACCTACATGTTGTTGCGCGAACGCGACATCCACGGGGTGGCGGAACACGAGGATGGCACGGGCGCGGATGGGTTGTACCTGTGATGTGCCGTTTCCGGCGCAGCGTCACGGCCGCCGTGGTGTTCGGGCTGTTGACTATCGGTGGATGCGCGAATAGTGACAGCGAGATTGCCACCCTCAAGACGCCCGGAGTCCCGCAGACCACTGCCGCTGGCGACGCGACTGGGACGGGTCAGAAGAGTGACGATGGCCTCGTGGATGTTAAATCGTCCCAACGCATGAGTGCCGAAGAATTCTATGCCTGCCTGACAGCAGCTGGGCTTCCTGCGGCGTTCGACGACCGGCAGGCATGGGCCGAGCCAGGAGATGACGAGGCCGAAGTCAGGATGGACCGCGAGGGACGTGACATCCTGATGGTCATTCCGGGACAGACCTCCATCTTGTGGGCGGGGAAATCCGGTGGGGAGGAGGGTCGGTTCGGCCCCGCCGAGGAAGCCACTTTTCAGGAACACGTCGACAGCAAGACCTATTTGCTGACGATCGACGGAATCGATTATACTGAAACACTGGAATCGTGTCACAGAGAGTCTGGGTACGCCGACCCGGGATCACAGGTTGATCCGCCTGAAGAACTACTGGAAAAGCAGGCCATTGTTGAACCAACGAACGCCTGGATCTCCTGTGCACGCGATAACGGAATGCCGAATCTCCAAGAACTCACGGCGATAGCGGATAACTGGGAGACCTCCCCCAAGGCTGTTATTCCCTACTCCACCAGTGTAGAACAGCTTCGCGCCTTGCTTGAGACGTGCCCCAATTTCGACGAAGACATGGCTCGACTCACCCTCGACCCCGACTTCACTGGGGGCCAAGGATACGTTCGTGATCCAGTCATCTGGATTGAAGACATAGGCGACCCACTCGATGAGCACTACACTGAGCTATACGACACTGTGTGGCAGCGCAGCATGGAGTTCTGGGATGCGAACACGGGTGACTGATGTGTCAGCCGGTTCACAGACCGCTATGGCTCATCGCCGCGGTGGGGGTCCGCGGCGCGGTAGGCCGGGAGGAACGCGGCGGCCAGGCCGATGCCGCGCACAGTGAGCGGGACGGCCGGGGCTTCGGTCAGCAGGGCGTCCACTGGCACAATGGGGGCGCCCTCGCGGGGCGGGAGGGGCGGCATCGTCCAGTAGGTGTCGAGGCAGTCTGTCAGCGGGGTCAGCGCCGGTGCGGCCTCCCGGCGGTCGCCGACGGCCCCGCCGCTGCGGGTGGCGGAGATGGCGTTGAGGAGCTCTTCTCGGTCGCGGCCGCGCCAGGCGAGGATCTCGAACGGATCCTCGTCGAAACGCTCCGCGAGCAGGTAGAACGTTGCTGCGATGTGTTTGCAGGGCACCGACCAATCGGGGCAGGAGCAGTCCATCGGGAGGTCGGCCGCCTGGGCGGGAAACAGGGACAGCCCGAGATCTGCGAACAGGTCGATGATGCCCGTGGGCATCTCGCCGGCGAGCAGTTTCGCGGCGTACCAGGCGTCGGCGGCCAGTGCCTCGGTGACCTTCGCCCAATCGGCCTTGCCGAAGGGTTGAAGTCCGATCCGCACGCGATAGGGGCGTGAGCGCGAACCCTGGACTTGGGCCGTGGCCGCTCCCGGCTCGACAAACAGATCGATCACCTGGCCGCGCCGGGCATAGTTCTTGCCCCGGGTGAGCCGGGTGCCGAGGTGGAAGGACTCGAGCACCTCAATGAACCGCTGCGACCACCAGGTTTCACCGATCGCGCCGCGTTTCGAACGGGCCTTGATACCCCCCTCCACGGCGATAGGCCGCGACGGCGCATACCATTCCCAGCCGTTGTTACTCATCGCTGACCGCCTCCTTCGACAATGCGAACAGGTCACGCAGGTCGGCAGTGGAAAGTTCCGTCAACCAGCCCTCGCCATCTCCGACCACGAGATCCGCGAGCGCTTTCTTCTCGTCGATGAGCTGGTCGATCCGCTCTTCCATGGTGCCCGTGCAGACGAACTTGCGGACCTGGACCCCGCGTTTCTGGCCGATCCGGAACGCCCGGTCCGTCGCTTGGTTCTCCACGGCGGGATTCCACCAGCGGTCGATGTGAATCACGTGATTCGCGGCGGTGAGATTCAAGCCCGTCCCGCCGGCTTTGAGGGACAAGAGGAACAGCTGCGGTCCGTCATCGGACTGGAATGCCTCCACCATTTGGTCGCGCCGCTTCTTGGGCACCTGGCCATGCAGGAACAGCACCTCGCGGCCGAAGCGGGCTGACAGCGTGTCCAGCACAATGCCGCCAATCTCTGTGAACTGGGTGAACAGGAGCGCCTTGTCCCCTTCGGCGAGGATCTCGCCGACAATCTCCACCAGCCGTGTCAGCTTGCCCGAACGCGCCGGCGAATGCGGTCCGGTGTGCAGGAACTGTGCCGGGTGATTGCAGATCTGTTTGAGCTTGGTCATCGCCGCGAGAACCAATCCGCGCCGCGCGATCCCATCGGAATTCTCGATGCGGTCCAGCATCTCGACCAAGACGGCCTGGTAAAGCGTCGCCTGTTCGGGGGTGAGATAGCAGGGCTCTCTCATCTCGATCTTCTCCGGCAGATCGGAAATGATCGAGCGGTCCGTCTTAAGGCGCCGCAGGATATATGGCCGCGTGATGGTCCGCAGGCGTTCGGCGGCGACCATGTCGCCGTGCCATTCGATGGGGCGGGCGAACCGTTCGCGGAAAAGCTCCCGCGATCCGAGCATGCCGGGATTGAGGAAATCCATCAACGACCGCAAGTCGGCGAGTTTATTCTCCACCGGGGTGCCAGTCAGCGCGACGCGATGTGGCGCCTCCACCCGGCGCACCGCCCGAGCCGCCTGCGAAGCCGGGTTCTTGACCGCCTGCGCCTCGTCGAGTACCACCCTCGCCCACGTGGCCCGCGTCAGGGTGTCGATGTCGCGCACCGCTGTCTGGTAAGTGGTGAGGACGATGTCGATCCCGGCCACCCGCTCAGCGAAGCCATCCGCGCGGGCACGGTCCGGTCCATGGTGGGCATAGGTGGTGAGTTTGGGCGCGAACCGCGCGGCCTCGCGCTGCCAGTTCCCGACCAGCGACATAGGACAGATGATGAGCGTGGGCACCCGCGACGAGGCCGAGGTTCCGTCCCCGCCGGCCTCGGCGGTTGCCTCGTGCGCCGATGCGGGTGCGGCATCCTCCAGTGCCGATTCAGGGGTTCCCCGAGCGTCAGCTCCCCGAGCGGCGGCCTCCCGCTCGGCAACCTCTAGGGCCAGGACTTGGAGGGTTTTGCCCAAACCCATGTCATCCGCGAGACATGCGCCCAGGCCGATCCCCGCAAGGAACGAGAGCCACGCCAACCCGCGCTCCTGATAGGGCCGAAGCGTTGCCTTGAGGGACGCCGGGGTGGGCACGGGCTCCAGCGCGCGGTCGGCCTCCCCCGCGAGAAGTGCCCCGATCCAGCCATCCCCACCGATCGACGTCACCGGCAACGGCGTATCCATATCGTCTGGGTGGGTTGCGGCCAAGGTGACGATGTCGGCGACGCTCGCCTGTCCGGCATCGTCGGCGTGGGAGCGGACGTACTCGATGGCGCGGTGCACGCGGACGGGATCGAAAGTGACCCATTCGCCGCGCAGACGGACCAGCGGGGCTTTGGCCTGGACCAATGCCTCCATTTCCTCATCCGTCAGCGGTTGGTCGCCAATGGCCAGACGCCATCGGAAACCCAAGAGAGTGTCGCCGGTGAACGCCCTTGCACCGGGACCGCCCTGTTCTGATGCCGTAGCCCAGCCGCTGAGCCCGATGGCGCGCCGGGCAGTCCACCACGCCGGAACGAGCACCGAGAACCCGGCCTGTTCGAGCAGCGGCGCGCCGGCGGCGAGGAAGGCGACGATCTGGTCGACATCCAGGGCGAGATGGGAGGGCTTCGCGGCATGCAGCGCTTCATCCAAGGCCGGGTAGATCGCGCTCGCGCGGCCCAATTCACCGAGCAGCAGCTGATCGGGCCGGTCAAGCCAGCGTTCCAGCCCTTGGGGTGGCTCCCACACTTGCGTGGCGGGAATCTGGAGCGATGGATCGGCCACCGACTGGAGGAGGAATTCCACCTGCCATGGCGGAGCATCGTCATCGGCCGCGGCAGGATCGAGGAAATCCTCTGGGTCGCCCAAGCGGAACGGTTCCACCACGCGCAGCAGCAGCCGGGCCGGTCCGACGGCGCCCTCGCCCACCTCATCCCAGCCCGCCAACCCCTTGATCAGCGCTTCTATTCCTGCGGAATCTGCCGCAAAGACCGGATCGGTGCCGGTCAGCGCCCCAAGCCACGCCTCGGCGGCGGGCAGATGCGCGGGGCGGCGCCCACGGCGCGGCGGCAACGCCCGTGCGAGGTCCACCCCGAGCCGGGCGAGCCGGGCCCGGACCGCCGCATCGGTGAGCGCGGCGAGGGCGGTGGCGAGAAGATCACCCGGAGCTTGGCCGTGCAATGCTCCCGGACCGTCGGTCTCCGCCCTCCCCACCGGCGGCAGCGCAGCCACGATCTGCTGAAAGGACGCGAGGTCCGGTCCCTGAAGCACCGGACGCCACCGCGCACGATGCCGGTCATCCTCCTCATCCGGATCGACCGTGGGCAGGACACGCCCGCGTTCGGCGAGGTCACAGGCGAACTGCGCCAGATGTGCGAGGTGGGTGACCGACGGACTGAACCGGACGTCATCGTCCAGGTCGGTGAGGAAGGTGAGGGCTTCGGGGGCCGGCAGCGACACGATCGGGACGGCCCAGGCCACCAGCGCGACGGCACGGGCGGCCTGTGGCCGGGGACGCAGTCGCATGAGGTGGGGCGAGTCGAGGGGGGCGGTGGGGATGGATGGAAGGAGTATCGGTATCGCGTCGGCGCTGACCGCGGTGCCCGGGTCTGGGTACGGGAGGCGGCAGTGTTCGATGAGGTCGGCGGACGGTACTGCGAAAGGGTGAGGGCGGGCCTTACGGTAGGCCTGCGAGCCAGACTTCACCGGCAGTTCGGAGTCCTCCGCCCACAGGCAAAGACCGCGACCCCGCGACCACAGGGCATGGACAACGCGCACGGCGACGGGACCTTTCGCGGGAGATGCTGGCAGGGTGGCGGCACCTGGCGGCACCACAGTGCATGGTAGCCGCCGGTGCGGGGTCGGAGATGTCTTGCGTGGGATCCACGTGTTGCGGTCGCTGCGGTGATTCACCTTGCGCTGTGCCATCGATGGGGGCCGCTGTCGTGACGTGTGCGCGCGAACTCACGGCCGGCGGCCGGTTCGTTCGGGCGAGTTCGTGGTCGTGGTCTCACTCCGTCGACTGGCAGCGCGCTGGTATGGTCTTGCCATGGAAGCCGTCATCGACACGATGGGTCGGATCGTGGTCCCCAAACCCTGGCGCGTGGCGCTCGGACTCACCCCCGGCACCAAGGTCGATATCTCTCCCTACGGTGCGGGTCTCACAATCACACCCGGTGGCCGGACCGCGCGGATCGTCCGGGACGAGCATGGCAATTCGGTCGGCGAATCCGACACCGTGGTGACCGACGAGGTCCTGTACGCCTTGATCGATGCCGGCCGTCGATGACGCCGGCCACCTTTCTCCTCGACACCTCCGCCGCAGTCCCCCTACTCGTGGCGACCCATCCCGCTCACGGGGCCGTCGCTCGGTGGGCGGCTGGACGCGACCTCGGGATACCTGCCCACGCGTGTGCCGAGACCTACGCAGTGCTGACGCGCCTGCCCAGTGACGCCCGTTTCGCGCCTCTCGATGCGGCGGAGGTCATCACCCGGCGCTTCGTCGACGTGGTCACGCTGCCCGATGCCGATGCCTCCACGATCCATGCGCGTTTCGCTGAGGTGGGGATAGTAGGAGGGGCGGTCTATGACGGGCTCGTGGCCCTGACCGCCATCGTGCGTGGGCTGCCCTTGGCGACCCGCGACCAACGTGCACGGCCCACCTACGCCGCACTCGGGATTCAGCCCATCGTTCTCGCAGCGGCCTGACAGCGGCGTCCTGTCAGGCAAGTAGCGGGCGCCGGTGGAGCTCGCAAGGGCGATAAGGCCACCATCACCGTCGCCGTCGCCGCGTCGGGAGTCACCCCGACCATCGCGGTGCGGGTACTGACGAAGCGACTCACGGCGGCGCAAGTCACCAAGGTTTCCGCCTCCGGAGTGCCCAAGACACTGACGGGTGGGATGGCCAAGGCGATCGGAGTCGACTTCCGTCCCACAACGGTGCTGGGGGTGAATCCGACGTTCACCTCGTCCGCGCCGCACGTCGTGGGGGGCGACGCCTACGGCTGCTCACGGCAAAGGCCCCGGGCTGGGCGCATGAAAGCAACCATCCGAGGACCACGCCTGGACCCTTTCGTAAAGATGGGCTTCCAAGGCTCGCATCTGTGACTCCACTCCCTGAGTGAGAATTGGGTCATCGATGCGGATTCCCAACTCAATGTTGAGTTGCTCAGCGCTCTTGGAGAAGTTGGCGCTGGTGACGAGCAAGAACCGATGGTCGATGGCGATGAACTTGGCGTGATTGCGAGGCCGGTCGCCGCGATGGTCGCCGCGAGTGCTCAGTACCACGGCTCCCGCCAGTTCGGTGGCGATCTCCGTCGTGGTGGGCTTCCACGACTCGGGCTCCTTGTCTGCCGCATCTCGGTCCACGTAGACGCGGACGGTGACCTCCGTCCGGGCGGCAGCCTCCTTCAGCGCCTTCCACAGAGTCGACGAGCGCTGGAAGTTGAACGTCGAGCAGATCACGGATTCGCGGGCAGCGGCGACGAGGTGGCCCGTTGAAGCGGTCAGCTGTCCGCGTTCGGCCATGTTGCCTGGCGTGGTCCACACAGGTGTCATGGTCGTCGCGTGAAGGTGGGCTCCTTCGATTGCCCGTAGAACGGCGACAGCCAAGTCACTGTTGGGCGGGGCGACGCGGATTGCCTGGAGCATCCGGCGCACT
>JAISBQ010000229.1 GCA_031266115.1 Bifidobacteriaceae bacterium | reverse complement strand
CATCCCACAGGATTTGGCGGACCAACGCCGGGGCGGCGAGATACTCCACCGGGATGGCAACATCGTGGGACACCTCGGCGATGGCCTGACGGGCCGCGGCGAGACGTTGGGCGGCAGATCGAGACCGCTGCTTCCATAGGCGCGTGGGTGGCGGCCCTGGCCGTTCGGGGCCACGCGCCGCGGGGAGCTTGTCCCGTGGCAGGCGGCGGGCGTCCTCGATGGCACGCAACCAATAGGACGGGCTCACACCGGTGGTGGTCTTGACCAGGCCTCTGATGCGGCGCAGCTCTCCGACGGTGCGGGGCATCGCCTCGCTCGCGCGGACGAGGGTCTCATCGGTGGCGACGCGGCCAGGTGCCAGGTCCAGCTGCCTCGCCACGGTGTCCCGCGCGGTCCACAGCGAGCGAAGGACGGCCAGGCGCCGGGTGTCGCGGATCAGGTGAGATCCCGATGTTCTCCGCCACGGCTCGGGGCGCGGCGCCGCGGGTGTGGCGGTCCGCAGCGCCTCGAACTCTTGGGCGGCGATATCGGTCTTGCCGGCCCCGGCTAACTCCGTGACCAACGCATCGCGCAGGTCGGGGAGCACTTCGACGTCGAGCGCGGCATAGTCGAGCCAGGGCTCGGGCAGCGGGCGGGTCGACCAATCAGCGGCGGAATGCTCTTTGGCCAGTTGGATGCCGAGCAGTTGCGCTGTGAGGCTGCCCAGGCTGGTCCTGGGGTAGCCGAGCAGCCGGCCGGCGAGTTCGGTGTCGAACAGCTCACGTGGCTTCATCCCGAGGTCGCTCAGGCCCGGGAGGTCTTCCGCGGCCGCGTGAAGCACCCACTCGGTGTCCGCGAGCACTGCCGCGACCTCGCTGAGATCGGGCACAGCGATCGGATCGATGAGTACCGTGCCGGCTCCTCGCCGGTACACCTGCACCAGATAGTCGCGATGCCCGTACCGGAACCCCGATGCCCGCTCGGCGTCCAGGGCCACCGGTCCATCGCCATCGACCAACCGGACGATGGCACGATCCAGATCGTGCACGGTGTCGATCACGGGGGGAGTTCCACCGGAGGGCGAAAGCAATGGAGTCAGCCCCTCGGAGGGTTCGCCGAGGCCAGCCTCCTGATGTTCCATGGACACCAGGGTAGGGGGCGCAGGTCGCCCACCGCATGATTCGCCCGTCAGCGGGCGGGGCGCAGGCGCGCGACGCCGTGGGGGAGGGGTTCTACGCCGCCCAGACGCGCCAGGAAGTCAAGCCATGCCCCCAGGTGGGGGCCGACATCGGCGGTGGGTGGGGTCCACGAGGCTCGCACCTCGACCCCAACATTGACGCCGCGCGGACGCAGGGCACCGAAACTCTCCGAGGCCGTGCGGGTGACCGTCCCCGACAGCGCCGCCGGGAGGGGTCCGATGCCGTCCAACACCTCCACCAGCCATGTCCACGCAACCTCGGCGAACAGGGGGTCGGCACCCATTTCCTCCTCCACATTCGCCTTGGCGAGAATGACGGCCCTTAGATCGCCTTCCCACACCTGCGGGGGATCGGGATTATGGAGCAGCACAAACGTCCCCGAGGCATCCTCACCCTGCGATCCAGCGATCCGTGCCTCCACGGCCAGGCCATAGGGAGCAATTCCGGTGGGCGCGGGAATCTCGGTCAGCGCCGCGTCAGCCCGGAACCGCAGGCCACGGATCGACTCGAGCACAGCGGTGAATCGAGGCGTTGGCACTGAGGTCACTCCCACGAGGCCGAGCGTACGTCTGCCCACCGGCCCGTGGTCGCTCGCCACGCCGACGATGACGGTCCCCGCCGCGGACCGTCCCGTCAGGATTCGCCGTTCCGCCTCAGGGTGTCGAACCGGTAGCGCAGCCCTCGCACCGAGGTGTGCCAACCCGTGGCTGGATCGCGGGCAACCACGCGCCACGGCGGTGTCGCCAGGTGGGGCGCGTGAGTGTCGCCGTCCACGTCGAGATCGATCGCGGTCACCTCAGCCAGGTCGATGAGGCCCGCCCACGCGTCGAAGATCTGCCTGCCCCCGATCACCCAGATGTCCATGCCTTCAGCGAGCCGAAGGCCATCGGCGATTTCTGTGAAACTGGTGGCACCAGCGGCGGACCATGCCGGGTCGCGGGTTTGAACCAGGTTGCGCCGGTCCGCCAGGGGGCGGAATCGCTCGGGCAGGGCATCCCAGGTGCGCCGGCCCATCACGACGGCCTGACCGGCCGTGACCTCGGCGAAGTGCCGCAGATCCTCTGGTACGTGCCACGGCATGGTGCCGTCGCGGCCCATCACACCACCGCGAGCCGTGGCCCAGATCGCTCCGACGCTCATACCGCGACCCGCCCCCGAATGGCCGGATGGTGGACGTAATCGTGAAATTCGATGTCCTCGGGGGTGTAATCGAACAGCGACGCCGCGCGGCGAAGCGCCAGGCGCGGCGGCGGATAGGGCGTGCGGGAGACCTGCTCGCGGACCTGGTCCATGTGGTTGTCGTAGATGTGACAGTCCCCGCCCGTCCAGATGAACTCACCCGGCTCAAGGTCGGTCTGTTGGGCGATCATGCACGTGAGCAGCGAATACGAGGCGATGTTGAAGGGCACGCCGAGGAAGAGGTCTGCGCTGCGCTGGTACAACTGGCAGGACAGCCGCCCACCGGTGACGTTGAACTGGAACAGCACGTGGCACGGGGGCAGAGCCATGCGAGGCAAATCGGCCACGTTCCACGCCGAGACAATCATCCGTCGTGAATCGGGGTCGGTCTCGATGAGACGCAGGACCTCGGCGATCTGGTCGATATGCCGTCCGTCGGGGGCCGGCCATGAGCGCCACTGGACACCGTAGATGGGGCCGAGATCGCCATCGTCGGGAGCCCATTCGTTCCAAATCCGCACGCCTTGAGCCTGAAGCGGGCGCACGGAGGAGGAGCCGGTCAAGAACCACAGGAGTTCGGCCACCACGGATTTGACGTGAATCCGTTTCGTGGTGATCAGCGGGAACCCGGCGGCCAAGTCGAAGCGCATCTGGTGGCCGAACACCGACCGCGTGCCGGTGTCCGTCCTGTCCGACTTGCGGGCCCCGGTGTCCATGACGAGGCGCAGAAGATCTTCATACGGGGAGGGTGGAGGGCTCACCCGGCCCATCGTACGAGCATCGGACTGTCAGGCGCGGACCCGGACGGTCGAGGTTCCCTCGCAGCGTGCGGCCAACCCCAACGACGCGGCGAGGGCCTCAAGGACCGGCCCGTCCTCAGGGGCGAGTCTCACACGTACCGTCCCACCGTTGGGGCCGAATTCCACGCTGACGCTCGCGTCACGGCCGGCCGCCCACCGGCGCACGGCGTTCTCTGCTCGTCCGGCTCGGGTGAAGTCCGCCGCGACCGCCCATGTCTCCCGCTCAGCCAGGCGCTCCAGCACCGCACAGTCCAGCGCCGAGGCGACCGCTCCCGAATACGCTCGGATCAGCCCGCCCGCCCCGAGCAACACGCCACCAAAGTACCTGGTGACGATCGCCGCGACATCGGTCACATGTCTCCGGCGCAGTACCTCGAGCATGGGAACACCGGCTGTTCCGGCGGGTTCGCCATCGTCGGACGACCGTTGCACCTCGCCGCGGGGGCCGATCACGAGCGCCGTGCAATGGTGGCGCGCCGTGTAGTGGATTCGCCGCCGTCGGGCCACCGCCTCGGTCGCGGCGTCCACGGTCTCGCACGGCACCACCGTGGCCACAAACCGCGACTTCGAGATCACAGTTTCCGCCTCTGCCGGTCCTGCCACCACCAGCCAGCCATCCGCGGTCGTTCCCCGTTTGGTCTCGGTCTCACGCGCCACGCGCCGAGCGTATCGCCGCGGCGTGGCTCGGGCCCTCGTAGGCTGGGTTCCAACAC
>JAISBQ010000267.1 GCA_031266115.1 Bifidobacteriaceae bacterium | reverse complement strand
GGCGCCCACCGGGCGGACAGTCCCCGCGGCATCGACTCTGGCGACGGCCGAGTCCGATGACGTGTAGACCACCCGGACCGTACTCAGGTCGTAGAAGGACTGGTCGGTGCGGGTGGCGGACAGGTTCGCGTGAATGACGTTACCCGGCGTGTCGGTGTTCAGCGACACCCCGTCGGGGATCGCCACGACTTGGTCCACGGTGGGGTTCAGCGTGCCGGTCAGATTCCAGGTTGCCTCCAGGGCGCCCACGCTGGAGCCACCCACACGGAACGTCCACTCGCCGGTCGCGTACGTGCGCCGGTCGCCGTCATCGTCCCAGAACCACAGATCGGCGACCCGAATCGGGATGGACACCGTCACAGTCTGACCAGGCTCGATGGCGACCTTGGTGAAGCCTTTGAGCTGCTGGTCCGGGTACATCGCCTCCCCGGCCAGTGGGGAGATGGCATACAACTCCACCACTTCCTTGCCCGCTATCGCCGAGGTGTTTGTCACGTCCACGGTTGCCGTGACGGTCTCGTTCGGTGTGGCCGAAGACCGGCTCAGCCGCAGGTTGGAGTACTCGAAGGAGGAATAGGACAGTCCGTGGCCGAACGGGTAGGTCACGTCTCCGGTGAAGTACTGGTAGGTGCGTCCGTACCGGCCGTCCGTTGGAGTCAACGTGTAGTCCGTCTTCGGACCAAGTTGGGCGATGTCGGTGTAGAAGGTGATCGGCAGCTTGCCGGAGGGGTTGGCCTGCCCGAACAGCAGCCGACCCGTCGCGTCACCCTGATACTCGCCGTTGTAGCTGGACCACACCATTGCCGGAACCTGGTCGTTGAAAGGCTCGATGTTCATGTCGGACACGGACTGACACCACACCACGGTCCGGGAGTTCAGGCCCGCGACTGCCTTGACCAGATCGGCCTGTCCCCGCGGGAAATCGATGCTGGAACGGTCGTTGTTCTCCTGGGAATCGGACTCGCGAGTGCCGACCACAGCAACCACGGCTTTGGCGGCAGCGATGGCTTGCTCGTCTTGCTGCGACAGCTGGAAGTTGTATCCGTACACGAAGTACAGGTCCTGGGTGGTGCCCGCCAACGGATCGCCATTCGGCAGGGTGTAGATGATGGGCTGGGAACGGTACGTCGGAATGCGACCGTTGGCGTTGAGGGCAAGCTCGGCGGCCGCGGCCCCTTCCGCCAGGACCGGGTTGGTGACGCGGGGACCGTTCGCGGTGCCGACATGAACGTTGAAGAAGCCTCCGGCCATGGTTGCGGTCGGAACCCCACCGGTGCCGACCGCAATCTTCACGGCGCCCGCTGGGATGGTCACATCGTCCAGGAAGACACGGCCGGACATGGTGTTGGGATTGGACAGCACCTCCTGGGGCCACGTGGTGCCCTGGACGGTGCGCAGGTTCGCCCAGCCGGAAGCGTTGGCGAAGAACTGTGAGGGCGTGACCTCCGCAAGGACTTGGTCAGTAGCGTCGAGGAACTGGATCGAGCCGAGGATCGGCATCGTCCCTGAGGTCAGGGACTCCCCTGGGATATAGGTGACATTGGCGCCGGCGCCCGCCACGTGAGCGGCGGCCGCCTCAATGCCTTGCAAGTGGGTGGTCTGGTTGGTGGTCGTCGTGGGCGAGTAGTCGCCGTGGATCAGCGTGGGCGCGAACTCGCCCACAACCACCAGGCCGGTGGCGTCATCGGCGGTGAGCGGGAGGACCGGAGCGGTCGCGGGCGCGACGGCCTCGTTCTTCAACAACACCGGCGCCTCATCCGACATCTGCGCGGCGACGGCCAGGTGATCCGGGTTAGAGATCTGGTTGGCGATCGTGTAGGCGCTGCCCGACCACGGAACGTCCGCCGGGTTGTCGAACTCGCCCAATTCCATCCGGACGGCGAACGCACGGGTCAACGAGATGTCGATATCGGCCTCGGTCATCAGACCCTGGTTGATCGCTGCCGTCACGCCCTGGGTGGCGTTCGAGTAGGTGCCGCCCTCACAGTCGACATCCGTGCCGGCCTTCATGGCCCACGCCATCCCCTGAACGCGGGTGATGCGGGCACCGCCCAGGGTTTCCGGGCGCCAGTCGTGGCCGGCGCCGTAGATGCCCTGGAGTGCTGAGCAGTCCGAGGTGGTGAAACCGTCGAAACCCCACGTGCGGCGCAACAGGGTCTCCAAGGCGAAGGAATCCGCCGGGCTCGGCACGCCATTGACCGCGTGGTAACCGCTCATCAGTGATTTGGCGCCGTACTCAGTGCCCGCCAAAGCGGCGAACGCCGGGGTGTAGTACTCGCGTAGCGCCCGTTCGGTCAGCACCGAGTTCTGGGAGGATCGGGACTGGTCGACATTGTTCGCCAGATAGTGCTTCGGGGTCGCGACAGCCTTGAGGTAGGTGGGATTGTCCCCCTGGACACCCTTGACAAACTGGCCGCCGATCTTGCTGGTCAGCAGCGGATCCTCGCCGTAGCTCTCCTCGGCCCGGCCCCAGCGTGGGTCCCGGCTCAAGTTGATGGTGGGGCTCCAGTAGGTCAGGCCTTTGCCAGACAGGTTGTAGTACGCGCGGGCTTCGTCGCCGATGATCGCGCCCTCCTGGTAGATGATGTCCGGGTCCCATGTCGAGGCCATACCCAAGGCGGTGGGGAACTCGGTCGCGACACCGGGGTTGTTCGCTTCGATACCACCCCAGTTCTGGGGAGGGGTGGTGCCGGCCCGAGCCACGCCGTGCATGCCTTCGTTCCAGTAGTTGTAGACCTTCACGCCCAGACGGGGAATGGCGGGCGCCGAGGCACCTGTGGCGTTCTTGTCCTGGGAGGTGGCCCGCAGTTGAAGGTTCTTCTCGGCCAAGGTCATGCGGGAGACCAGGTCCGCGGCGCGAACCTGCGGCGAGAGGGACGTGTCCAAATAGGGCGCCTTCGTCTCAGCGGCTTGGGCCGAGGATGCGCCGATGACCTGGGGAGATACGGTGAAACCGGTCGCTGCCAAAGCAGCCCCCAGCGACACCGCGATCAGGGATGTGAGGAGGCGACGGCGGGCGAACCCCCGCGCCACAAAGCTTCCACGTGGTGATTGAAACATCGCTATGTCCTTCTTGTCGGGCGATAGATGCTGACGCTTGTGAGCGATAGATGCTGACGCGACGTCGCTGGGGCCCTCGTGCCTGCCACATCGCAAGAGAACTGCACGTCACGACACGGCAGTCCACACGGCCCCCGGCACCAGCGTTCGGCATCGTTGCCCGCGCCATCGCGCCACAGTATCGCAAGGCCCAGGACCCGCGCCGACGATGGCGTAGCCCATGTCATGGCCCCCGGCGGAAGCCGTGCACCGGGACTTTCCCGAGGCAGGTGAGGGGGACCACGTGGATGCCGTTGGGTGCGTCAGTGTTGTTCATGATGAGTGTTGAGGCAGGTGAGGGGGACCACGTGGACGCCGTCGGGGCGAGTGTGGGCGATCCCGGAGGCGGTGATGACCACGAGCGCGGCCGGTGGCCCGACCCTGGCAGAGTCGACGGTGGCGGCGAACCGCGAGAGGGATGCGGCGGCATCGTCGGTGGCCCCGAAACCGAGTGTGATCTCGAAGGCCGCCCAGGTGCCGTCCGGGAGCTCGACCACGGCATCGGTTTTGACCCCGTTGGAGTCGCGGTAGTGGCTCACCCGGCCACGCAGCGCGCTGGCGCAGATCCGCAGGTCCTGAATAGCAGCGGACTCGAAGAGCAGGCCGAGGTATTCCAGGTCCGCGAGGAGTCGCGCGGGGTCAAGCCGGGGACAGCGCAGCACAGCGACGGGTCCGCGACGTGGCGCTTTGGGCGTTTGTGTAGGCGGGCGCTGGACCGGATGTGGGTGTTCCAGGCGAGAACGTCCTCCTCGACCATCGATGCGTGGAACACCTGGAGGTATTCCGCGACTGTCTCGTCGGCCGGCGTGGCGTCGGCGCCGGCGGCATCGGCCGGTCTACTCCCGAGCGGCCCCCAAGGTCGCCTTCACCTTCCAGGCCCGAAACTGCCTGTGGGAGCCCGAAAAGGTGAAACTCGACGGTGCGTGAAGGCGGATCCAGCGTCGAGTTTCACCTTTCCGGGCTCTGAGACGCGGTTGGGGCCCGGAAACCTGAAACTCGACGGTCTGAGAGCCCGGATTGGACGTCGAGTTTCAGGTTTGGGGGCCAGATCGGCCGGTTTCAGCCCGGAAAGGTGAAACTCGACGATCGGGGAAGGTAGGTCCGGTGTCGGGGTGCCGGTTTGGGGGCTGGGTGGGGTGGTGTCGGGTCTCGTACCTGTGGGCTTGACGGTGAGGAGATCAGGCAGACGGACGATCCTGGCGAAGGAGTCGGCCACACGCGTCCTGACATGCCCGGGG
>JAISBQ010000201.1 GCA_031266115.1 Bifidobacteriaceae bacterium | reverse complement strand
GATTGCGGAATACCAGGTTTCGCGTCCCGGAAACCGGCCCAATCGGCGCTTCTAGTCTGGTATTCCGCAATCTCGATCCGCAGGGGTAGGACTGGAGTCTGTTATTCGGCAATCTCGATGGGCTTTGTCGGCTACAGCCGACGTGGCGGCCGCCGAGACCCCGCTCCAGGTATCGCCACCCCCGTGCCGCGCCCATCCTCACCCACTCGCCCCCGGCACCCTCGGCAGGAGGAGCACCATCGGAAGGGTCACGAACATGAGGACGTTGGATTGCACCACGGTGTGGACGGCGAACCGGTAGCCCACGTCGTATCGCCCACCGAGGATCGCATTGAGGGTCCCGGACGGCATCGCGAGCGACACCACCGCCACCTGGGCCGCCAGGCCACCCACCCCGGCGAACCGCAGTCCCGCCCACACGGCCGCGGGCAGCACCACCAGCCGCAGCCCGCACGCGAGATAGCCCCAGGTGTTGCGCCACAGGTCGGGCAGAGAGGACTCGGCGAGGGAGATGCCGAGGATCATCATGGCGAGCGGCGTCATCATCGCCCCCACCATGCCCACCGCCTCGGTGACCACTCCGGGAAGATGGACGGGGGAGAAGAACAGGACGATGGCGCACACCGAGGCCAGCAGCGGCGAATTACGCAGCATCTCGCGCGGCCGGGGCGGGTGGCTCGACGTCAACCAGCGCAGACCCACGGTGTATGCGACCAGGTTGTACACCAGATCGACCGCGGCGGCGCACAGCAACCCCTGAGGTCCGAACATCTCGTACGCGACGGGGAACCCCACGAACCCCGTGTTGGGCATGACGGAAAGGTTGACCATCATGTGGCGCTCATCCCGCGGAAGAGGAAGGATCCGGGATGCCGGAGCCAGGCCGGCCCAGGCGACAGCGAAGTAGATCGCGGCGATCGCCGCCCCCGTCCCGAGGTCACCGGCCAAGTCAGGAGAGAACCGCGTGGAGGATGCCGAGGCGATGATCGCCGCCGGGGCGACCACCGCGAGCAGGAGGGCGTTGATCTGGGCCCCAAACCGGTCTCCGACCATGCCCCCGCGCCTGGCCGCGTACCCGATACCCCCGCCCAGCAGGATCTTCAGCCCGATACCCACCAGCGCACTCATCCGCGCCCCCGCCTGCCGGTTCCCGTGGACGATGCCGCCCACCACCCCGCCACACGTCCCCTCTGGGCGCCGGTCACGGCAGTTGGCGAGGGTCTTGCCGGCGATAGACGCCGGCACCGGTCAGCGCGATGAGCATGGCCAGGGCGAGTGCACCGGCGATGACTGTCGCCATCCCCAGTTGTCCGCCGCCCACGGTGCCCACGAGAGCTGTCATGCCGGCGGCGGTGCCCGCCTGCAAGGTTCCGATGAGTGCTGCCGCGCTCCCTGCGACCTCTCCATGCCGGGACATGGCCAGCGCCGAGGCGTTGGCCGGGCCCATGCCCGACGCGAGCAGCACCGCAAACATGGGAATGAGCAGCCCGGCCAGGCCTCCGGTGTGCGACGCGGACAGCAGCGTCAGCGCGAGCGCACACACGAGTGTCAGTGGGAGTACCGCCGCCAAGAGCCTGCGCGGCCCCACGCGGCGCACCAGCGCCGCGTTGAGTTGGGCGCCACCCACCATGAACACCCCACCGGCCGCAAACACCACCGGGAAGACGGCATCGGGCAGCGCGTAGGTCCCCATGATGAGAAAAGGGGAGGCCACCACCCATGCCATCAACGCCGATGAACCGAGCCCGGGCAGCAACGCGAGGAAGATGAATCGCGCATCGCCGAACAGCACCCGGTATCCGCGCACGAGCGCTCCGACCGATCGCGTGCCCCGATCGTCCGGCCTCAGCGTGTCCGGCAGTTTGACGTAGACGAAGACGGCCAGTCCGGCGCCGCATGCGGCGAGGAGCACAAAGACGCCGCGCCAACCGGCGGCGTGAGCGATCAGGCTGCCCACCGTCGGGGCGAGCATGGGCCCCACCCCGATGACGAGCATCAGCTGGGAGATCAACCGTGCGGCCCGCGCGCCGGTGAACAGGTCCCGGATCACCGCCAGGGCCACCACGGCCGCGGCGGCATTCCCGACGCCCTGAACGAACCGCAAAGCCAACAGCAGCCCAAGCGAGGGCGTCAGCACAATCCCGATGGAGGCAGCGACGTGCAGCACCAGCCCGGCCAGCACCGGTGTCCTGCGTCCCACCACGTCGGAGATCGGCCCCATGACCAGCTGTCCTACCGCGCCACCCAGGAGGGTGAGGGACACGGTGGCTTGGGCGGCGCCATCGGACGCGGAAAAGTCTGCGGCGATGTCGGGGAGTGAGGGCAGGTAGATGTCCCCGGTCACGGCGCCAAGCGCCGCCATCGACCCCAGCAGGACCACGAGACCCGCCTGGGATGAGGGGATGCCCGGCGTCGGACGAGGGATGATCGCGCGGGGCACGCGCGCCATCATCCCACTCACGCCGCGTGCCAGCGCCGCGCTAACCGGCGTTCACGCCGAACAGCGATCCGATCCCGTAAGTCACACAGGCCGCGCCGTAGCCGATCGCGAGTTGGCGCACCGCCCGGCGCAGGGGTGAGGCCCCGGACAGCAGTCCGACTGCCCCGCCTGTGGCGAGCAGCGCCACCCCCACCAGCCCGGCCGCCAGCGCCAGCGCAGCCCATCCGGTCAGCCCGAACACGTAGGGGAGGATCGGCAACGCGGCGCCGGCCGAGAACAGGAAGAACGAGGCGGTCGCCGCCCGCATCGCCGTTCCCACGGTGTCCGGGGTCGGCTCGGCGGGATCGGCGAACGAACGAGCGCCCGCCAGCACCTGCGCCGCGCGGGCCTCGGCCGCAGTCTCGTCGGCGCCTTGCGAACGATAGACCAGGGCGAGTTCGTTCGTGGCCGCGTCGAGCGCCGCGATCGCACGTTTGACGTCGGGGTTGGGCCGGTTCGCGGCAAGCAGCTCCCGTTGGGAACGCACCGACACATACTCCCCGGCGGCCATCGACAGGGCGCCGGCCAGCAGCCCCGCAACCCCGCTGAGCAGCACAAATGATGGAGCAACCCCAGCGGCGGCCACTCCGATGACCAGGGACAGGTTGGACACCAGACCGTCGTTGATCCCGAACACGGCCGCACGGAACGTGCCCGACAGCGCCGCCCGCCCACGCGCGGCCAGCCCCCGGACCACCTCGGCGTGGATTTCTTCGTCCGCGGCCATGGACGGGGGAGCATCCGGATCGCCGGCGTAGGTGGACCGAGACTCGGCCCGTCCCGCCAGCGCCAACGCGAACACGAACCCGAAGCGCCGCGCCAGGAACCCGAGGAGCCCCGTGCTGCGGCCCCGACGGGCCCGAGCGGCGCGGTCGCCCAACAGGCGCTGCCAGTGAGCGGCATGCCGGGCCTCAGCCTGCTCCAACCCGAGCAGGATGGCACGCTCTTCACCGGTCCGCCGCGCCGCCAGGTCCCGGTACACCTCGGCCTCGGCCAGTTCATCGGCAAGGTACCGCCGCCACCGGCGAATCTGGGCCGACGTGGGCTGGTGTTCGTGTCTCTCGACCGCGCGCGCGGCGCTCACCGGCCGCCCACCGCGTGCAGGCGGAACCTCTCGGTGTGTGAGCTGGAATCCGCGCCGCGCACGGGGTGCACGTCGGGGGCGCGACGGGTCATGTGCGCCTACAGTAGTGGGATCCCGTTCCGCTCGGCGAGAGGATCCTCACGCCCGTGTCCACCCCCAGTGGCGGCCTGCCCACCCGCCCGTCGGTACTCGCCGGTCTCCACGGCCCCGGAGATCTCAAAGCGCTGCCGGCGGATTCGCTCGCAGTGTTGGCGGACGAGTGCCGGCAGTTTCTCGTCTCGGCCGTCTCACAGACAGGCGGTCACCTCGGACCCAACCTGGGCGTGGTCGAATTGACCATCGCGTTGCATCGGGTTTTCGATTCTCCCCGTGACGCCATCGTGTTTGATACCGGGCACCAGTCCTATGTCCACAAGCTCCTGACCGGACGCCAGGACTTCTCCCACCTGCGGGGCCGTGGCGGCCTGTCGGGCTATCCGTCAAGAGCCGAATCGATCCACGACATTGTCGAAAACACCCATGCCTCGGCCGGCCTGTCCTGGGCAGCGGGAATCGCGGCGGCGCGTCGGCTGGAAACCCACGGCCAACCGGACGGCCGCTACACCATCGCTGTGGTAGGCGATGGTGCGCTGACCGGTGGGATGAGTTGGGAGGCCCTCAACAACATCGCCGAGTGGAAAGACGTGCCGCTGATCATCGTGGTCAACGACAACGGCCGTTCCTATGAACCGACCATCGGCGGTCTCGCCACCCATCTGGCGGGTCTGCGCACCACCGGCACCTATGAGCGAGTTCTCAATTGGGGCCGACGGTTCTTGACGTCGCATGGGCGCGCCGGCGCACTCGTTTATTCGGCGCTTCATGGGCTCAAGAAGGGCATCAAGGATGTCGTGGCACCCCAGGTGCTTTTCGAGGATTTGGGCCTGAAGTACATCGGTGCCATCGACGGCCACAACATCGGCCAGCTGATTCGCGCTCTGGAACGGGCCAAGGCGTTTGGCGGGCCCGTCATCGTCCACGCGATCACCGAGAAGGGGCGCGGCTACGCTCCGGCTGAAGGCAACCAGGCCGATCGTTTCCATGCGGTCGGGCGGATCCACCCCGAGACCGGGCTGCCGGTGACGCCGTCGCGGTCGTGGTGGACGTCGGTCTTTGCCGAGGAGTTGGTGGCGGCGGCGCGCGCGAACGAGCGGATCGTCGCCCTGACTGCCGCGATGCGCGAGCCGGTGGGTCTGGCCCCGTTCGCCGCCGAATTCCCGGACCGAGTGATGGATGTCGGGATCGCCGAGCAACATGCCGTCACCGCGGCGGCCGGGATGGCCTTCGAGGGCCTGCACCCGGTGGTCGCCGTGTATGCGACCTTCCTCAACCGGGCGTTCGACCAGATACTCATGGACGCGGGTTTGCACAGCGCTCCGCTCACGTTGGTGTTGGACAGGGCGGGGCTGACCGGCGATGACGGTCCCTCTCACAACGGCCAATGGGATCTTGCCATGTTGAGGATGGTTCCCGGTATGCGTGTAGCCGCCCCTCGGGACGCCCCCACCTTGCGTGCGGAACTGGCTGAGGCCTTGGCCGACGATGACGGCCCCACCGCCGTGCGGTACCCGAAGGGTGACGTGCCGGACGACATCGTCGCCATCGACCGCATGGGAGGGCTGGATATCCTGGCGCGCACTGAGGGTGGGGCGGCGCGCGTGCTTGTCGTCTCGGTCGGGGCGTGTGCCCCGACAGCGCTCAACGCGGCGCGCACGCTTGCGCACACAGGGATCGGTGCCACGGTGGTCGATCCGCGATGGGTGCTGCCGGTGCACGGGGACGTGGTCCGGCTCGCCGCCGGACACGATGCCGTGGTCACGATCGAGGACGGCCTGGTCAGCGGGGGAGTCGGGGAGGCCGTGGCGGCAGCGTTGCAGGCGAACCGCGTGACGATGCCGGTCCTCACCTTCGGGATACCATCGGCCTTCCTTGCCCAGGCCCGGCGCGATGACCTGCTAGCCGAGGCCGGCGTGGATGCCGCGGGGATCGCCGCGTCCGTTGCTGCGGCTCTGATGCCGAATCCGGCCGGCGGCGCGACAGGCGCCCTGCCGGCCACCCCGGCGGCACCCTGAAGTCCCCGGCGCCGCCGAGTAGGTGGCGTCAGCGCTCGGGGTGAGCGGCGAGGGCGTCGACCAGGATCGGTCCGATCAGGTGCCGTTGCCAGGCACGCGCGCCTGCCTGGCTCATTGCGGAGTCGACGTCGTCCGGGGCATCC
>JAISBQ010000192.1 GCA_031266115.1 Bifidobacteriaceae bacterium | reverse complement strand
GTCGAGGTCATCCTCGGCAATGTATCCCGACGCGATGGCCGTCGGCAGACCGGCGTTGGTCGCGTACGGACCACCGGAGCAGTCGAGGTCCGTCCCGGCCTTGACGGTGAAGGCCACGGCCTGGGCCTGGGTGACCGGCGAGTCGAACCCGTCGGGAATCCAGCGGTGGTTCTGGTAGACGTCGGAGATGGCACCGCAGTCGGAGACAACCGTGCCGTCAAAGCCCCATGTCCGGCGAAGGAGCGTCTCCACCGAGAAGGTGGAGGCCGACATCGGCGTCCCGTTGACGGCGTTGTACGCGGTCATGAGGGACCGAGTCCGGTGCTCCGGACCGGTCAACACCCCGAAAGCGGACGTGTAGTACTCACGGATCTCGCGATCGGACACGGTGGAGGAGCCCCAGCGGCGGTTGTTCTCGGAGTGGTTGGCGAAGTAGTGCTTCGGGGTCGCTGCCACCTTGAGGTACTTCGGATCGTTGCCTTGCAGGCCATCCGCGTACTGCCCGGCCATCTCGGCAGTGAGATACGGATCCTCCGAATAGGATTCCTCGCCACGTCCCCACCGGGGGTCACGGGCCAGGTTGATGGTCGGAGTCCAATACGTCAGACCCTTGTGCGGCGCATAGCCCTCGGGATGGGAGGAGTTGTCCTGGTTGGTCATCGCCCGGCCTTCATCGGAGACCACCGTGCCCGCCTTGAGGATCAGGCCGCGATTCCACGAGGCACCCATGGCGATGGGCGAGGGGAACTCGGTGGCGTACCCGCCGCCGTTGAAGTTCTGCCAGTTCCCGGAGGTCCGTCCGGCATGGGCAACGCCGTGCATCGCCTCATTCCAGTAGTTGTAGGCGGGGACACCCAAGCGGCTGATGGCTGGGGCGATGCCGTTGACGTACTGCCGCTCCGCGCGGAACTGCTGGATCTTCTCCGCTTGGGTCATCCGCGAGACCAAGTCCGCGGCGCGAACCTCGAAGGGCAGCGATGTGTCGAGGTAGGGCACATCGCCGGCATCGGCCTCCGCCGGGCTGACGGGTGCGGCGCCGAGGGCCTGGAGGCCGGCGACCGCGAGGCCGGCGCTGAGGCTCGTGGCGATGAGTAATCGCACTGACTTCGAGCGCATATAGGGAGTGGAACGGTGGGCAAATTGCATCGTTGCTGCCTTCCATTGGGTATCGACTCATGTGAGTCTCGGGCACGTCAATCGGCTCACTGACAAGCATGAACGCTTGACGTTCGCCTCAATCGTGTCCACTGACTGAGAGGGTGAAACCAACCAAGTCGGCCACGGTAGGCACGGCACCGTGGAGCCCAACGCCGGGCAGGGACGCATCCTCGCGCCTGCGCGGGCCAAAGTGGCCACTGGCCCCGGGCAGGATACCTGTGGCCACTGGCGTGCCACAAGGGAAGGGTCATCCACACCGTGGACCTTGCCCCCCTCCCCCCTGGCCGTCGAGTTTCACCTTCCAGGGCCGAAACCGCCCCTGGGAGCCCGCAAAGGTGAAACTCGACTCGCGGTTTGGGGGTCGTCTCCGCGTCCAGTAGGCTGGTGCGGTTGTCTTCTGGGCTGACACCAGCCCCTTCCGACCTTCTGGAGAGATCGATCGTGGCTGCTCACTGCGACATTTGCGGCAAAGGCCCTGGCTTCGGCTACAGCGTCTCGCACTCGCACCGCCGCACCAAGCGGCGCTGGAACCCCAACATCCAACGGGTGAGGGCCGTCATCGGCGGCACGCCACGGCGCCTTCACGTGTGCACGCGCTGCATCAAGGGCGGCAAAGTCACCCGCTGAGGCCACCCTGGCCGCCTCGCGGCGAGAAGTGGTCCCATCCCCCCGGCCCCTGGACACGGCGGCCGTTGACGCGCAGGTGCGGGCCGGCATCGTCGGCATCATGGACGTGCCCGATGACGGCGAATCCCCTGGGCACTGGCAAGCCAGGTGGGAAGGTCGCCAGGAGAGCATGGTCCTCACCGCCCGTCGCCACCCAATCCCACGAGTCCTGGCCGTGCGACTCGGCCATAGAGCGCAAGTCTGTGGCTGGCTGCGCGAGGGCGGGGGCATACCGATCCACGTCGACGATGACGCCACTCGCGCTGGCCAGCCGGCCGGCATCGACCATGAGGCCATCGGAGACATCAAGCATCGCTGTCGCCCCGTGGTGCCCGGCCAGCGCTCCAGCCTCGATCGGCGGCCGCGGTCGCCGGAAGGCCTCCACAGCACGGCCCACGACGCCGCCAAGGCCGGTGACATCGCCGGCGATGTCACCGGCCTTGAGCGCGGCGAGGCCGGCGGCTGACCAGCCGGTCGAACCGGCAAGAGCAAGGACATCGCCAGGGCGGGCGCCCGACCGGGTCACCGGGTCCTGGGCGTCCACGACACCCAGAGCGGTGATCGCGACCACCACGCAGTCCCCCGCCGACAGGTCTCCCCCAACCACGCCAGCGCCGTGGAGCGCCGCGGCTTCGCCCACACCGTCCGCGAGATCGGTCAACCACTCGACTTCGGTCTCACCGGGCACAGCCAGGGCGGTCACTAATGCGACGGGAATGGCGCCCATCGCCGCGACATCGGCGAGATTCGCCATCGCGCCGCGCCACCCGACATCGGCTCCCGACATCCACTCACGGCGAAAATGCCGGCCCTCCACCAGCATGTCGGTGGTCGCCACCACACGCCCACCTCGCACCGCCACCACGGCAGCGTCATCGCCCGGCCCCAGCAGGGTGGACCCACCCCGCGGCAGACGCGGGACTATCTGTGCAAGGACCTCGGCCTCGGACAGGTCACGCATCCGCGTCCGGCGGCCCGAGGGGCTATCGCCACTCACCGGCGGACGCACACGGAGGGCCAGCGCCGGCCGGGTGAGGACGGGTGCCAATGACTCATCACCGCAGTCCCACGGGCCGGGCCAGCGCCAGATCGATCACCTCGGTCAGCAAATCGCGATAGGGCAGGCCGGTGGCCTCCCACATGCGGGGATACATCGA
>JAISBQ010000173.1 GCA_031266115.1 Bifidobacteriaceae bacterium | reverse complement strand
GGGGGGTGTCAACACCCATCGCAGGGATAGCCTCAGCGATCTCAGCGCGCGCGCCGAGGGCTGGCCGCTCGGCTGTCGGTGGCGAATCCGATGCGGACGCCGCGGCCTGCATCCCTGGTCGCTCGCGCTGCGCACCCACGTCGGATACTGGCCGCCCATCTACCACGCCAGCCACGGCGTGCCGGGCTTCCCGTCTGGGGTTCATTCCGCCATTCCCTTCTTTGTGCCTCGGCCACCGAACACGGTGTCCTCGCCCATCCTTCGCTTCGGTCCAGTGGACCCACGCAGACCCCGAGACGCATCGGGCTGACCAGCGAAGAGCCGGGACACCGACGCAGCCCACCCGGTGTTTCACGTGAAACACCGGGTACTGCCGCCGCTACGCCCGCGTCTTGGGCGCTGCCTGTCGATGGTAACGCGACCGTTGGACGGCCCGTGTTTCACGTGAAACACTCCCCGCCCGCGCGCGGACCACGTAGGTCGGCTCGATTCCCGGTAGCGGCCTCAGTGTGAGCACCTCAGCGTCAACCAAACTACATCCATGCAATTCATTCCGTGCAGCCTCGACTTCTCCCCTCGCGCCACGTCCCTTCAGAGCCAGGAGCAGCCCACCATGCTTCAGTAGCGGCGCCCCCCACGCGGCCAAGCGGCCAAGTGGCGCCACCGCCCGAGCCATCACCGCATCGGCATCCCGCCGACCCCGCAACTCCTCAGCTCGGGCGCGAGTCACCACCACTCCCCCGAGGTCCAAGTCCTCCACGACCTCTCGCAGCCACTCCACTCGACGCTCCATCGGCTCCACCAACTCGACTACCAGGTCCGGCCGCATCGCCGCCACCACTATGCCCGGTAGCCCGGCCCCGGCTCCCAGGTCGATCACCGCTCCCCTGTCGGGCAGCAGTGGCACCAGTGCCACACAGTTCACAAGGTGCCGGGACCACAATCTGGGCCCCTCTCTTGGTCCTATCAGTCCGCGTGTCGCTCCATCGGTCACGAGCAAGTCTGCGAAGCGCGCCATCGTCCCCCATGCCCCTGCGAACAGCGCCCGACACTCATCCCAGTCGATCCCGCGGTCGTCATCTCCCGCACCACCGCCTGCTTGCGTGCCGCCGGCGCACCCTGGTGACCCCGTCGCCACCTTCGGGCCACCGAGGCGACCACTACTCTCGCCCGCCGCGCCGGGGGAAGCTGCCGGCTCTCCTCCCGTCTGTCTCACGCCGTCCGGATCACCACATACCGCTCCGGCTCCACCCCCGAGGACTCGCTCACGAGACCGGCGGCGGCCACAGCATCGTGGATGACCTTGCGCTCAAACGCGTTCATCGGCTCCAACGACACGCTGACACCGCGCTCCTTCACCTCATTGATCCCCCGCTCGGCCACCTTGCCAAGTTCCACCCGGCGCCCTGCGCGATATCCCGCGACATCCAGCATGAGACGCGACCGATCCCCGGTCCTTGCCTGGACGGCGATTCGCGTCAGCTCCTGCAGTGCGTCAAGCACTTCCCCATCCGTCCCCACGAGGCGCTGGAGACTCCGCTGCCCGTCACCCTCGGCCACAACGGCCACTGAGGCTCGGCCGTGATCGACATCGATATCGATGTCACCGTCGAGGTCTTCGATGTCCAACAATTCCTCGAGATAGTCCGCTGCGACCTCCCCCTCCTCCTCGAGGCGCTTCACCCACCCAGTGCGATCCGCGCCGCCTGGGTACTCATCGCTGCCACTGCTCACCACTGCTCACCTTTCCTTGGTCTTCCTGACACCCCGCGGCCAGACCGCGGGACGAGGATGGTCATCCTGTTCCTACCGGTTCATCCATCGACTCTTCCGAGTCTCAACACGTCAATCGGCTCACCGCCAAGCGTGACCGCTTCACGTTCGCCGGGGTCCCGTCTGCCGTCTCGCCTCAGCCATCGACGAACGACTCCTGGGCCGACCCACTCGGCGCTGGCCGGGTCTCGGCCTTCTCCCGATCCTTAGGTCGCCTTGCCTTTCCGCCGGGACCTGCTCTGTCGCTTCGGCTGAGCTCTCTGCCTCGACTCCGGCTTCTCGTTGTGCTCCCCTCCTTCACTGCCCGCCGCCTCACGCGAGTCCCCCCCCCGGTCCACATCTCCCCGCTTGGCGCTCCTCGCCTCTTTGCGCGCCGCCAGGCGGCGCTCCGCCTCAGATCCCGGTGCCGGCATCCGTCTGATCACAAAGAACTGCTGCCCCATCGACCACAGATTGGTGGTCAGCCAGTAGATCAGCACGCCGATCGGGAAGTTGATGCCTGAGAACGCGAAGACCAGCGGCATCATATACAGCATCATCTTCTGCGCCCGAAACATCGGGTTGTCCTGAGCCGCGGCCGGAATGTTCTTCATGGTCAACTGGCGTTGCGTGGTGAACGTGGTCACCGACATCGCGACGATCAGCACTATCGTCACGATCCGCACTGTGAGCGGCGATGCCGAACCTGTCGCCTCGTTCGCCAGCATGAACGTTGAGGACAAAGGGGCGCCGAACAAGTCGGCATGCTGTGCGGAACACGCTAGGTCGGGTGTGATCGTGCCGATGGATCCGAAGTCCGTGTCCTCACACACCCGCTTCAGGTTG
>JAISBQ010000096.1 GCA_031266115.1 Bifidobacteriaceae bacterium | reverse complement strand
AACCGCACGCGGGTGCGTGCGGTACTGAGAGAACGCGACAGGGCTTCGCACCATCCTGGCACACGTCGCCGGTGCCTCGCTCCACCTTTGGTCCCAGGCACCAGCCTGGAAGGCCCGGGGTACCGGCCACGCCGGACCGCGACGGCGGTTCGGCGTGGGTCACACGCTGAGCCGGTCGGCCAGCTCTCCCAGGAACACCACCATGTCTGCGGGGCCGGCCAGCCGCACGGTGGCCGCGCTGGGTCCGTCGCCCACCTTGATCCCGATATCGTCTCTGGTCAGTTCTCTCATGGCGGATTCGTCGGTCACATCGTCGCCAGCGAACAGGACGATGCCGGCCCGGTGGTCCGCGCGCAGCGTGCTGATCGCCTCCCCCTTGGTGACGTGAACCACGGCGAGCTCGACCATCTCCTTGCCATCGAGAACCTGTGCCCCGAGACGGTGCCCGATGGCGCGGGCCTGATCGCGCTTCGCCTCGCCGGCGGCACTCGAGGTCATCGGCCGGGTGTGCAGCACCACAGTGGTCGGTTTCGATTCGACCCATGCCCCGTCGCCGACCAGGGCATTCAGGGCATCACCCAGCTGGGCGAGTTGGGCGCGTTGCGTGGAGGTGAGGTTGACCTCCTGGATGATCGGACCGTCATCGTCCAGGTAGCCGAACTGGGCGCCGTGGTCGCCCACCACCCGCGTCCCCACCGGCAATTCGGCCACCGCGAGCAGGTCGCTCAGGGAGCGGCCAGTGACCACCGCGAGTGCCAGGTCCGGGACCTCGACGAGACGCCTGAGAGCGTCCACCCCGGCCGGCGGAATCCGGGCCTTCGACGGATCAAGCTGGAATGGCGCCAACGTCCCGTCGAAGTCCAAGGCGACCAGCGGGCGGTGCGCCTCGCTCATGGTGTCCAAGGCGCCAGCCCAATGGCGGTGGCTCACGGCGTTTCCTCCAATGCTCCCAGGAAGCTCGATGCCCAGTACGCCACGTCGCGATCCTTGACGCGGCGGCGCAGCGCCCGCATGCGGCGGCGGCGTTCTGTTGCCGGCATGTTCGCCGCCCGCAGGATCGATTCCTTCATCGCGTCGATGTCGTGTGGGTTGACGATGATCGCCTGGCTCAGCTCATCAGCCGCGCCGGCGAACTCCGACAGGACAAGCACCCCACCATGATCCCAACATGCGGCCACGTACTCCTTGGCGACGAGGTTCATCCCATCGCGCAGCGCTGTCACCAGCACTACATCGGCGGCCAGGTAGAGCGCCACCATCTCCTCGAACGGCTGGGCCTGGTGCAGATACTGGACCGCAACCTGGGTGAGCGTTCCGAAATCACCGTTGATGCGTCCCACCGTGGTGTCGACTTCGTCGCGCAACTCCTGGTAGGCAACCACGTTGTCCCTGGTGGGGGAGGCAACCTGGACGAGGATCGCGCCGGGCACCGTCAGATCGCCCGAGGCCACCAGCTCGCCGAACGCTTTGAGGCGGTGGCGAATCCCCTTGGTGTAGTCGAGTCGATCGGCACCGAGGAAGACCACATCGGGGTTGCCCAGCTCCTCGCGGATGGCCAGGGCGCGCTGCTGGATGTCCTCACGCCGCGCGGTGGCATCGATTGCGTCGAAGTCGATGGAAATGGGGAACGGCAGAGCGCGAACCGCTCGCGGCGGTGCGCTGGGCGAGGTGGCCAGAATTGTGGTGCCGTGCGTGGGCAAGCCGGTGAGCCGACGCACCGCGCGACGGAAATTCGACGCATCCGCTGCCCGCTGGAATCCAATGAGGTCGGCGCCAAGCACCCCTTCGAGAATCTCCTTGCGCCACGGGAGTTGCGAAAACAGGTCCACACCTGGGAAGGGGATGTGCAGGAAGAACCCCACCCGGACATCGGGGCGCAACGACCGCAACATGCGAGGCACCAACTGAAGCTGATAGTCGTGGATCCAGACCGTGGCTCCGGGTGCGGCCGCACGGGCTGCGGCGATGGCGAACCGGCGGTTAACGGTGCGGTACGCCTCGGCCCATTCGCGGTGGGACTCGGGTGGCGTGATGACGTCGTGGTACAGGGGCCAGATGGTGGCGTTGGAGAATCCCTCGTAGTACTCGGCGACCTCTGATTCGCTCACAGGCACGGGTACAGTTGCGATCCCGTCCGCATCGAATGGCTCCAGGTCCAGGTCCGCTGCGCCCGGCCACCCCACCCATGCTCCACTGTGCGAACCCAACGCGGGTTCCAAGGCTGCGACGAGGCCGCCAGGGGAACGTCGCCACGCGACGGCGCCGTCATCGTCGATCACCGCGTCAACCGGGAGGCGGTTGGCCACGACTACCAGATCGAATTGGCCAGGGTCCATCACATCTCAACTCCCCATGCGAGCGCCTGGCGGTGGCGCAGCGAGACGAGCGTATCGGGTATCGCCACCGGATCGCCTAGGTCCCTTGTCTCGGTCCGGCGCGACGAGTGGGTCTCATGGCATTCGCGTCAAGTGTCGCCGAGGCGCTCCAGTCCCGGTGCCATAAGCTGGGCGCACTGTCGCCCGACCGCCCGATGGAGGGATGAACCATGGATTCGGACAGTCCTGATACCCCGCTCCCACCAGCAGCCGATACCGAGGTGATCGCGATTGTCCCCGACCTGCCGGCGCCCGACGAGCCCGTTGCGGCCGAGCACGCCTCAGGGGCGTCCGGCTCCGGCGAGTCGGATTCGACCGGGACGCACGGCTGGCGGCCGGTGGTACCGGCCGAACCCGATGAGCCTTCCGCGATCCCGGCCGACCGGCAGGCTTCGCGCAAGGCTACGCGGGAGGCGGCCAAGTCCAAGCGCAAGATATGGGTCTCCGTGGCCGGGGTGGTGGTGGTCGCCGCGGTGTTGACGGTGGTGGTCGTCATGGTGGCCCGCGGGCGCACGGCGCCACCGGTCCCGCCACCCGAGCCCGTCGTGGTGAGTGTCACTGTGGCGCCGCCCAGTCCCACGATCAGCCCGGTTGCCCTGCCCGCCGAGACGGCGTTCGCTCGGGCGATGCCGCTCACGGTTGGCGAGTTCGCGCTGAGCGAAGCGAACGCCTATCCCGAGTGGTCGGCCGATGGGGCGATTGAGGCCTACCGCTTGGTCTATTCCGACGGTGTCACCGAGGTGCCGGTGATCGCCGGCCAATGGCCGACCCCTGAGGCCGCCGCTGCTGCCCGCAGTAGCGGCTTGGCTTCCGACGGCGCCACGCCGTCCGAACCGGGCGTGACGTGGGCCAACGAGACAGCCGTCATCGCCGTCGGGGGGCCGGTTGACCTGGCCCAACGGTTCGCCGACCTGTTCCCGATGTGACCAGCGATGTCGCCGGTGCGTGCGGGATCACGGCCGGGAGGCGAACCGGTCCAGAAGGGCGGTATCGCCGGAGACGATCAGCAGATCCTCTGGTGAGATCCGTGTGTGCTCCCCCGCGTACTCGAACTCCACACCGGGCGACTTGACGCCGATCACGGTCACTCCGTACTTGCGCCGAAGCTCCAGCTTGCCCACCGTGAAGCCGATGGTCTCCTTCGGTGGACGCATCTTGACGATGGTGAAGCCGTCCTCGAACTCGATGTAGTCCAGGAGCTTGCCGGATACGAGGTGAGCCACCCGCTCGGCGGCGTCTGCCTCGGGCAACACCACATGGTGGGCACCGATTC
Organism: Bifidobacteriaceae bacterium; assembly: GCA_031266115.1. Taxonomy (GTDB): domain Bacteria; phylum Actinomycetota; class Actinomycetes; order Actinomycetales; family WQXJ01; genus JAIRRT01. The sequence continues at coordinate 2,036 of JAISBQ010000096.1, read as the reverse complement.
GCTGGAGGATGCGAGCGTGCTCCGTCGAGATGGCCTTGGCCCACACGTGGGGGGTTCCCAGGTCCACGAGGTTCGACGTGATGAGGACAGAGGCTTCGAGGGCTGTGCCCACCCCGACCACGGATACCGGAAAGTCCTGGGCCCCCAACTGTTCCAGCGCGTCCGGGTCGGTGGCGTCGGCCTCGACCAGTGGCAAGCGGCCGCTCCATCGGCGGATCAGCTCCGGGTCCTTCTCCACGGCCAGAACGTCGCGGCCAAGCGCCTCCACCCGCAACGCGAGGCGCGAACCGAACCTTCCCATGCCGATCACCAAAACGCCGCCGGCTCCGGTATCGACGTTCCGGGTCCGCGATGCTGCGCCATCGTCCATCTCAATGTCCTTTCGCTGCGCACCAGTGTGGAAGGCTGGCGTTGTCGCCCTATCCGACGATAGGCCGTTCCTCGGGCAACCGGATGACCCGCCGCCGGTTGGATAGCGCCAACGCGGACGCCAGGGTGATGGGCCCTAGCCGGCCGACCAGCATCATGACGGCGAGCACGAGCTTGCCGCCCGTGGGCAGCGCCGCGGACAGGCCGGTGGACAGGCCGCAGGTGCTGAACGCGGAAATGACCTCGAACATCACACGATCGACTGGTGCGTCGGTGATCTCCAGGAGGACCGCGGCAGCGACGAGCACAAAGCTGATGGCCGCCGCGGTCACCGTGACGGCGACCCGCAGCACGGTGGCGGGGATCGTTCGCCGAAACGCCTCGATGTCCCTGTCGCCGCGAACCTCGGCGCGGATCGCGAGGAGCATGACCGCGAACGTGGTCACCTTGATGCCACCGGCGGTAGACACGGGCCCGCCGCCGATCAGCATCAGCGCCTCGGCGAGCAGCATCGTCTCGGGTCGCAAGTCATCGGCGCCGACGATGGCGAACCCCCCTGAGCGCGTCATGGTCGCGGCGAACAGGGAGTCGAGGACCGTGGAACCGGCCGGCATCGCGCCGAAGGTGGCCGGGTTGTTCCATTCCTGGGCGACGAAGGCGACCGCCGAGAGGGCCAAGAGCGTGAGGGAGGTGGTCACCGTGAGCTTGGTGGTCAGCGTCCAGCGGCGTGGATGGCGCAACCGGCGAAACACTCCGACCAGGACCGGATGTCCGAGCGCCCCCACGAAGACCCCCAGGATGATAGGCATCAGCACGAGCCAGTCGCCCGAGAAGGGTTCCAACCCTGGCGCCGTGGGGACGAAGCCAGCGTTGTTGAAGGCGCCGACGCCATAGAACACTCCATGCCACACCGCCGGACCTATGCCTTCGCCCAACGCCCACAACCGCGGCACCAGGGCCGCGGCGACAATCAGCTCAATCGTGGTGGACCAGATGGCGACCGACCGGACGAGTGTGCGGACCTCTCCGAGACCGGTCCGGGTCTCGGAGGCCGCCAACAGGCGTTGGGTGAGTCGCAGGCGTCGGGCAATCACCAGGGTGAACAGGGCGCCGATGGTCATAATGCCCATCCCGCCGACCTTGATACCGAGCAGGATCACGGCGTGGCCGAATACCGACCAGTATTCGCCGGTCGGCACCGTGGTCAGCCCGGTGACGCAGACGGCGGAGGTGGCGGTGAAGAACGCATCGACCAGGCTGGCGGGCCTCCCGCTCGTGGTTGCCCACGGAGCCATCAGCAGGGCGGTGACGAATCCGATCATCGCCACGAACGCCGTCACGGCCATCCGTGCAGGCGGAACGTGCCGCACGCTCTGGGCGAACCCGCGCTCGATCCTGAGCCGCGATGGGGGTCTTGGTGCCATTGAGCCCCTTTCCCGCGCCGGATTCCGGGTGGAACCCTCGATCTCGGCCTTCACAGTAGTCACACTGGTCCCTGGAGTCACGGGCAGGACACGGTCTATGGTGGACTGGCATATGCGTCCAGACCGACCGGGATTGAGGAAAAGTATGGTGTCCAACGTGCCTCCGCCCAGGCCTCGATTCCTGACTGTCGCCGAAGTTGCCGACCACATGCGCGTGTCCGGGATGACGGTGTATCGCTTGAT
>JAISBQ010000242.1 GCA_031266115.1 Bifidobacteriaceae bacterium | reverse complement strand
GATCTGGCCGGCTTCATGGGCAAACCGAGCAGCGAGCTGTACACCAGGTGGACAGCTGAGTTCGGCGCATGGAACGGTCTCATGCGCACCCACGGCCATGATGGGCGCGAGCCGTGGCTCTACAACGCGACGGCCCAAACGACGCTGCGCGAGAACCTCAAGACCCGCTATTCCCTGTACCCGTACATCTACACGACGGCCTGGCAGGGCTATTCCGAGGGTGTACCGATGATGCGGGCGATGATCCTTGAGGACGGTTCGCGGACCAACCCCGCGGCGTGGAACCTCAACGCTCAGTACTACTTCGGGGATTGGTTCCTCGTGGCGCCCGCCGCCGCGACCACCCCGACTCAGGTGCAGGTGTGGCTGCCGCCGAACACCACGTGGTACGACTACGCCGATGGCCTGCGCTACGAGGGTGGGCCGACGGGAGCTACGATCACGGTGGCCGCCCCGCTGGAGAAGATCCCGGTGTTCCTCAAGGCCGGCGCGATTGTTCCGAAGGGCCCCGAGGTGGACTACGCCGACGAGGTGCCCCTCAACCCGCTGACCCTCGACATCTACCCCTCGGGCACCACCTCCTACACCCTTTATGAGGACGATGGCGTCACGCGCCGCTATCTCACCGAGGACGCCTACGCGACCACGACCTTCACATCCGTTCAGTCCGGCACCGACATCCAGTTCCAGATCGCGGCCCGTCAGACCCCCAGCCCCGCCCTGTACACCCCGCCGGCGAGGGACTACAACCTGACGTTCAATCATGTCCACGCGGTCACGGGTGTCGAGGTGGACACTACGGCGCTGCCTGCCGCCGCGTCGCTCGCCGCCTACAACGCCGCCACGTCGGCCACCTACTGGGCGGACGCGAGCGAGGATCTGCTCTACGTCAAACTCCCCGACGACGCGGGCGCGCATACCGTCGATATCGCCTCTGCCGGCATCGTCCAACCGCCCCTCGGGGATCCGAACCAGGGAGTCCCGCCGCCCACCATCAATCCGGGTGACCGGGTGGAGGCCGAGGACACCGATATGGGACCGGGCGTGAGCCGGGACACCGAATGGAAGGGATACACCGGGTCGGGCTTCGCCAAGGGCTTCCAGAGCGCCCAGTCCTCCATCACCTTCCAGGCGAACATTGCGCGGGCCGGCACCTACGATGTCTCTTTCCGGGTGACCAACGGCAAGAAGAACGCCGCGCAGTACGACGATTCGGATCGCACCGCGGAGTTCCTTGTCGATTCGGTTCTTGCGGCTGATCTGGCGTTCCCCGTCACTCCGACGTGGGGAGATGCGGCGAAGAACGGAGACTGGCGCTCCTACCCCTACCGCGTGCAGTTGACCGCTGGCGTGCACACCTTCCGGGTGCAGCTCAAGACCTCCGGGAACACCGGCAATTTCAACCTCGACTCGTTGACGTTCGCGCGGGTGGACACCTCGATCGATGCGTTCGCCACGATTGAGGCCGAGAACGCCCGGGCCTTCGGCGGAGGCGCCGTCGAGGCAGACGGGGCCGACACGGTCTTCAGGGCGACAGCGGACGGGGCATGGCTCCAGTTCCCCGAGGTCCGCGGCGAAGACAAGGGCGCCATCACCCTGCGAGTCAAGGCGTCTACCGCCGGGACCATCACGGTCCACGAGAACGGGGTAGGTGACAAGATTCTGGGCGTCCTGGCTCTTCCGACGGACGACGCATGGCATACCGTCACCATCCCCGGGACGGACACGGACCAGATCGAGTCCGACATCTTCCTCGCGATCGCCGCCGCGACACCGGGCGGCCCCATCGATGTCGCGATCGACTGGTTCCGCTTCGACCTCGCCCTTCCCGCCATCGCCGATGGTGCACAGCTGGAGTGGGAGGACGGCATCGGCCGCACCCAGGGTGGCACGCCCTCGCTGCGCGTGGACACCGAATGGAAGGGGTACACCGGCCGGGGCTATGTGGCCGGCTGGAAGGATGCCGGCGATTGGGCCCAGGTCACGGCGAACGTCACCGAGCCCGGCATCTACACCGTGTCCCTACGGATCGGTGCGGGAACCAAGGGTGGCGCGTTCGATACCACGCCGCGCACCGCGGGGCTCTACCTGGACGGTACCAAGGTGGCCGATCTCGCCTTCGAGGTGGACGGCCCCTGGGGAGACGCCCAGAAGAACGGCGTCTGGGATGTCTATGCGTACGCCGATATCGAGTTGCCCGCCGGACCCCACGATCTCAAGGTGGTCTCCGAGGGAACCCCCAACCCCGGCAACTTCAACCTCGACAACATCACCTTCGCGTGGGACCGGCCCATTCCGGGTGCGCCCGTCGCGTTGGATATCCATCCGAATCCGACGACCCCCGCCGCGGGAGGCCAGGTCACCTTCACGGTGACCAGCATCGACGCCGATGGCGTCACCGTCGCAGATGTCGATCCCGCCACCGTGGATTGGACGTCCACCGAGGCCTCGGACAGGTTCGATGCGGGGGCGATGACGGCCTCCGCCGTCCTCGGTCCACGCACCATCACCGGCACACTGGGCACCCTTGCCGGCAC
>JAISBQ010000274.1 GCA_031266115.1 Bifidobacteriaceae bacterium | reverse complement strand
GTCGCGGCGTTGTCCGCGCCGGTCTTCGCGGCGGCTGACGAATCTGAGGCCGTGTGGGCGCGCGGCGAGCTGGTGGTGGGGGAATGGCTGCGCCGGGAGCGCCTGAACCTTGGCGACCTCCTGGACGAGGAAGAGTTCGCGCGAGGACTGGGAGTGGCGGCACCGAGCGCCGCCGCCCGCCTCCTGGCGTACCGGGACGCTGCGCGCTGCGGCGGAACGCTGTCGAAGGATCAGCGCAAGGCTGAGCGCACGCTTCTTCAATACGCGTGGCGGGCGGCCGCGAAGACCTCACCGTTCTCAAGCCTCACGCGCGTTGGGATAGCACGCTGCCCGGGCGCGACACACGTGCCCGCATCTGGCGCGAGAGACCTTCCAGACCGGATTGATGTCTCTCGCGCCTCGGTTTACCCGATAGCGCAGGCCTTGGACTCGCTTTGGCACAACGAGAAGGCCATCCTGGGAATGCGGGTGATGCCGGGTCAGGTGATCGGGGAGGAACCCGATGGTGCCGTGATTGTCCACCGCTCGGAGTACGACTTCTCTGGCACCACGGGCGAATCCGACCAGGCGGCCGTTCTGGAATCTCTGGTCCACATCGTTCCGGGAGATCTTTGCGACACGGTAGCGGCGGCCCTGGCGCAGGGTGCCGCCACCGTGGGCGCAGTCGTGGATCGCATGCATGACCACGGTGTGCCTCGCGCGACAGCGTTGCGTGCGGCTCAAGAGCTGATCCGGCTCGGCTTCCTGGTTCTGCCCGATCTCCGCTTCCATCCGCACATTGGTGCCGAGGCGGCCCTTGAGAGCCTACCCAGCGAGATCGACATTGGGGACCAAGGCTTCCGCGACGCGGTCACTGGGTATGTGGAGGCCGCCGAGTCTTTGTCGAAGATCAGCGGACTCACCGAGCGATCCGATGCCGTGGATGCGATCCGTGGCGCGGTCAAGCGGGTTTACGAGGTCTCCGGTTGCTCAGACGCGCCGGTTCCACAGTCGGTTGTGTACGAGGACTCGGGCCTGGGTCAGGCGCCCGAACTGCCAAGCCTGCCGCTGGACAATCCGGACTTGGGGAAACTGTTCGCGTTGTCGGAGGTGCTGGACGAGAGTCAAGTGCCGAGGGCGATGCTGAGGGGATTCTTCCTCAGGGTGTTTGGAGCGGACGGTCGATGCGAGAACGTTCCCGCGTTCCTCGACGCGTTCAAGACGCAGTTGTACAGCTCGCACATGGCTCGTGACGCCGCCAACGTGGACCGGGACCGCATTGAGGCCGATCCCTGGTTGAGATGGGGTGAGGCGTGGCGCTGGGAGAAGGCCCAGGGCGTCCTGAGGGAGTTGGTCGCCGACGCCGTTCCCGTGGGAGGCGTCATCGACATTCGCGACGCTTTGGCCGCGAGTGGCCCGGCGATGCGGCTGTTGCCAGACGTCGTCTTCCCCTTCCGGCACCTCAACATATTCGCTCAGGTCCTTGGCCGGGACGGGCTGGTAGTCAACAACGTGTTCGGCGGTCCTGGGTTTGGACTCTCGCGCTTCGCGCATCTATTTGGGGACGATGCCGTCAGTTCCGTGAGGTCAGTAGAGGACGTGGCGCTCACGGCCGGAGTGACGTTGCACGAGTTGCTGGGTGGAGCTGCCGTCACGAATCTCAACCTCCATGGTCCGCTTCTCAGGTCGGAACTGCGCATGCCCGGAGATCCCGCAGGCTCGCGGTCCGAGCGCCAGACCAGCATCTTCGATCTAGATCTCATCTACATCTCGGATCAAGGTCGCCTCGCCCTGGTGCACCGGCGCACCGGCGAAGAGGTACTACCCACGTACATCGGCTACCTGGTGCCGTTCGCGACTCCCACTTCCCATCAGCTGATGGGGCTCCTGGCGCCCCCGGTGATGTTCGGCTCTGGTGTCTGGGGTGGACAGGAAGGAAGCGACGATGCCGGGGCCATTGAGGTGAAGAGGCGCCCGCGGGTCGCCATCGGCGATCATCTCGTCATCGAGCGTGCCACGTGGGAGGTTCCAGCCGAGCTCATGCCGTCGGCCGATCCGACATCCCCAAGCGGCCTGGTCGAGTGGTACCGGTGGTGGCGCGCGCTGGACCTGCCTACGACGTCCTTCATCAGAATCAGGCACCCCTCCGCCACCAAGCGCCCGAAACCCCGTTACCACGACACCGGCTCGCTGCTTGGGTGGGCATCGCTAGCGCATGAGTGGCGCCAGCGGGGCGGTCCGCTCACTGTCGCCGAGGCGTTGCCCGCCCTTCCGGAAGCAGGGGAATCCAATCTCGGACGCGTCCACGAATTCATCATCGGCCTCAGTGCCGTCACGAAAGGGAAGAATGAGCATGTCAATTGATGCCGCCATACCGCCCGCCGGTGCGCCGCCTTGGGAGGAGTCCACACTGTCAACACCAGTCGCCCGGCGTCCACTGTGGTTGTCATTCCACATCTTCTACGGCTCGAATCCCTTTGAGCTGCTAACACGATGTGTGCGGCCGCTTGTCCGCCGCCTCAAGGAGGCGGATCAGATTGTGCGGTGGTTCTATATCAACTACTGGCTCGAGGGCAACCACATCCGGCTGAGGCTCGCGGTCCACTCGGACCAGGACGCAGCCGCCGTCGAGGAACAGGTTGTGCGGACGGTGCGAGAATACCTCAGATTGAATCCGTCATTGCACCCGTCGGCCGAATTGGAGTCGGCAGACTACTACGACAGGCTCTTCGCGGCTGAATTCTCGGATGCTGATCGCGACAAATACTTCGACGCCGATGGCCACCCAATCATCCAGCCGGACAGCTCCATCAGTGTTCGCTCCTACGAACCTGAATGGGATCGATACGGCGGTCCGGTGGGCATCGAGATAGCAGAGGAACACTTCGAGCTATCGGCCGAAATCGCTGCGGAGCTCATCGCGAAGGGAAACATGGGGGTGCGCAGCGTCCAGCTCGGGGTAGGTGCAGAACTCATGGCCGTGCTTGTTGGGACGCTCTTTCCTGACCGCAGCGAGGCCATGGCTTTCCTTGAGAACTATCACCAGCGTTGGGCAAGCATGTTCGAGGATTCCAGGGACTATGTCGAGCGGCATAACACGGGACGGTTTAGCGAGAACCACCGGACCATGCTCAAGCAGGTGGTCCCGGTATACGAGGCGGCGCGTCGGGGTGGGGACGGCCTCACTGGTGTGTTGAGGGATTGGCGCAAGGCAGTCTCGCAGACTAGGCAGCGCCTGGAGGTGGCGGCCGCCGAGGCTCCGCTCCAATTCGCGTGGCAGGGCGGTGGAGAGACGACCTCGGGCATAGACCGCCTCTGCTGGCGGGTTGGCTTCTCCTATCAACACATGATGGACAACCGCCTCATGCTGTCCGTCTCGGATGAGGCCTACCTGTCGTTCGAACTGCTCAAGGCACTAGCGGCGGCAGAAGAGCGAGGAATGGGCGGCAACGACGGGCAGGTGGCGGCGTGAGCGCCGGCGTCCGGGCCGGCGCGTGGACTCCGGCACTGACCCCGGGGGTCATCGTCGGCCCGGCCATCTGGAACGGCGCCTCCATGACCGCAGAGATTGCCATCGCCCAGCAACCCCGTACGTGGAACGCCGGCCTCCTTGAGCTGCTAGTGATCGAGGCAATCGATGGTGATCGGAGCGTGGAGGACATTCGCG
>JAISBQ010000143.1 GCA_031266115.1 Bifidobacteriaceae bacterium | reverse complement strand
CGCGGCGATCGTGCGCCGTGGCCACGAACTTGTACAGGACCGGCACCACGATCAGCGTGAGCAGCGTCGAGGAGAACAGCCCGCCAATGACCACCAGCGCGAGCGGCTGGGAGATGAACGTCGAATGCCCCGTCAGCCCGAGCGCCATGGGAAGCAGTGCGAAGATGGTGGCCGCGGCCGTCATGAGGATGGGCCGCAGCCGCACCCTGGAGCCCTCGAGGATGGCCGCGTTCAGCGCGCTGGTGCTGCTCCCCGCGCGCAGCTGGCTGACTGGGCCGGCTGCGACCGATGTCCCGGAGGAAAGGCCGCGTCCCGCGCGCAGCTGGTTGATGCGGTCAATCAGCACGATGGCGTTGCTCACCACGATCCCGACCAGCATCAAGGCGCCAATCAGCGCTGCCACACCCACGGGCGTATCCGTCGCCAGCATGATGCCCAGCGCCCCGGTCGCGGCGAACGGAATGGACACGAGCAGGATCAGCGGCTGGAGCAGCGACCCGAACGTCGCGACCATGACGATAAACACGATCGCGATGGCCACCATCAGCGCCAGCCCCAGGTCCGAGAACGCGTCGGCCTGCATCTCGGCCACCCCGCCCACCGCGACCGACACCCCCGCGGGCAGCGTCAGGTCCTCGATCTTGTCCCGCAACCGCGCGCTCAGCGTCAGCAGATCATCGCCGGTGGGCGTCAGCGACACGGTCGCGCTCACCTCGCCGTCCGTCCGGGTGATCACCCCTGGCTCTTGGACGATGGCGACGCTCGCCACATCCCCGACCGTCACCGTCGGCAAGTCAGCCATTCCCGCCGCCGCGCCGCCGGTGAGGGATGGCGCGTCATCGTCCGCGTCGCCCGGCAACACTGCCGGAACGCCGAGGCTCAAAGCCTCCAACTCGCCCTGGGTGCTGGGCGCCGGGCCGCGCGAAAGCCTGACGGCGACCGTGGCGCCGTCGGACTCGATGGTGCCCAGCGCGACCGGAGACATGGCGCCGGCGACGGCAGAGACCACGGCCGCCTCGCTCAATCCGAACTGCGCGGCCTTGGCAGTATCGACGTCGACGCGCACGGCCGGGGTATCGGCGGCCATGGAGTTGGTGACGTCCGTCGCCCCGGCCTCGCTCAACGCCAGGTCGTAGACCATATCGGCCGCCGTCGCCAGTGCGTCGCGGTCAGGGGACCGGACCACGAGATCCACGCTGGACCCGCCGCCCATGAGGGTTGCGGCATCGGCGACAGTGATCGCGGTGGTGGCCGGCCCGTCTGCGCCCTCGACGGCGGCGCGGATTGCGTCCACGGCCCTGTCGGCATCGGCGTCCGCGTCGAGTGTGATCGAGAACGTGGCGCGCGCCGAAGCCCCGGGGTCCACTCCGAAAGACCCTGACCCGCCGACGGTGGTCATGACGGTCTCCACGTCATCCACGTCACGCAGACGCTCCTCGAGCTCAAGCGATTCCGCGGCCTGGACGTCGAGGGACGTGGCCGGGACAAACTGCTGGTTGACGGTGACCGTGTCCGCACCCATGGAGCCGAGGAAGTTCGCCTCGACGCGGGGAATCTGGGTCGCCACGCCCCCCAGCACCGCGATCGCGATGAGGAGTGTCACCACCGGGTGGGCGAGCGCCCCGCGCAGGGTCGGCATGTACAGCCGGGCGGAGATTCGCTGGTGCTCCCTCGCGATGGCTGCCTCGCGCTGGGCCGCGAGATCGGCCGCATCGATGGACACCGGGGCGCGCACCAACCAGTACGCCAACACCGGCACAATCGTGAGCGCCACCAGCAACGATGCGATCAACGCGACCGCAACGGTGAGCGCAAAGGGCCGGAACAGTTCACCCACCACGCCGCCCACCAGCGCGATGGGGGCAAACACCGCCACGGTACAGATGGTCGAGGACGCGATGGCGGCCCCCACCTCGCGCACGGCCGCCATGATGGCACGACCTTTGCGTTCGCCATAGGACAGATGCCGTTTGATGTTCTCGATGACAACAATCGAATCGTCCACCACGCGCCCGATCGCGATGGTCATCGCCCCGAGGGTGAGGATATTCAACGTTTCCCCGGTCATCATCATGACAATGAACGTGATGAACAAAGATAACGGGATGGAAATGGCGGCTACCAGGGTGGAGGAAATCGACACCAGGAATGCGAGAATCACCGCGACGGCGAATCCGAGACCCAACAGCCCCTCGGTGCCGAGCGCGTTGATCGAATCGGTGATGAACGGCGCCTGATCGAACACCACCTCGACGCGAAGCCCCTGCTCACCGAGCGCATCGGCGTGGTCGGCGATCACTGCCTGAACGCCATCGGACACCTCGACCGCGGTGCCGGCGGGAGTCTTGGTGATGGATAAGGCGACCGACGGCTCGCCATCCAGCCGCGATAGCGAACTGGCGGGCGCCGGGGCCTGGGTGATGGTGGCGACATCGTCGAGGCGGACGGGGCCATTGGTTGCCGGTAGGGACAGCGCCGCGATCTCGGCGAGAGATGTCAGCGGGGTTCCGGCGTGCACCGACAGGGTTTGCGTGCCATCCTGAACCGTACCGGCGGGCAATTCCAACCCATAGGAGGCCAGGAGGCCGGCGATGGCGGCCGGATCGACTCCCCGCAAAGCCAATGTGACGGCATCGGGGGCAATGGTGATTTCCTGGGGGCTGAATCCCGACACCGTCACCGCTGTGACATCCGCGAGGTCTTCCAATCGTGGCACCAGCACCCGCTGTACCGCTGTCGCTAGCGCCTCCGGTGTGGCGCCGTCTTCGGACGACACGGCGAGTTGCACCACCGGCAATTCATCCATGGAACCGGTGATCACCTGGGTCTCGACGCCATCGGGCAACATGGGCGCCACCCTGGCCAACGCCGTGGTCAACCGCTGATTGGCCCACGTCATATCCGTCCCGTAGGCGAATTGGACGATGGCGGCACTCGCCGAATTCGCCGATGTGGAGGTGAGTTCTTCGACACCGGGCACGGAGCGGATCGCTGCCTCGACCGGCTGAGTCACACGTTGTTCGACGATGCTCGCAGGCACACCCGGATAGGTGCCGAGGACGGCCGCCATCGGATACTGCAGCGAGGGGATCAGTTCGGTGCGAAGCGACATGAGGGATTGCGCACCGACGATGATGATGGCGAGCGTGGCGAGGAACACCACGGCGCGATTGCGCAGCGATAGGCGAGCTAGGCGGAACACGGTTCTCCCGGTGAATCGATCTGTTGGGGTTTAAGCACGTCAGGGCGGGCAAGGAGCGATACAGCCGGGGGAAGTGTAACGCGGGTCCGGGTGTTAGCCCAGGTTGGCGCCCGGTTGAGCGGCGTAGTAGGCGGAGCGCTCGGACCAGAGCAGGTCATACAGCGGCTGGTAGATCTCCCTGTCCTCGGGTGATGGGCCCGGCTCCTCCTGCTCGCGATAGCCCTGGACGTCGAAGCCGATGCTGGGCTGGCCGCGGACATCGGCGGTGCGGCCCGCGAGGGCGGCTTGCTGGTTGGTCTC
>JAISBQ010000108.1 GCA_031266115.1 Bifidobacteriaceae bacterium | reverse complement strand
GACGCGGGCTCGTGCCCCCTTGTGAGCTGGATGCAGGGGCCCAGATCGTCCATCGTGTCCTCTGCGACAGGTCATCCCACCAGGCACGACACGCCGAACACCCCATCCTGCATAAGCCCTATGACATTCGACGAGCGAACCGGACACCAAACCACCGCCAACACGGTCTGGGCACGAGCCCCTGACCCCATCCCACCGCGGTAGCGTGGACCGCTGTGGCTGGCAGGCGGCGGATCGACCCGGAACGGGGTCGCGGGGCGCTCGCGTCGTGGCGCGACGGTGCCGCGGAGGGCGCGAGCGTGCCGCGAGGTGTCCTCGCGGACGCGGTGCGATACACGCTGGAGGAATTCGCCGCCATCGTCCCCGGCAATTCCGTCGAAATCCGGGTGCCACCGTTCGGCGCCGTTCAGGCCGTGGCGGGCCCCCGGCACACGCGGGGCACCCCACCCAATGTGGTCCAAGCTGCGCCGGACGCGTGGCTTGCGCTCGCCACGGGGCAGATGACCTGGGACGATGCCGTTACCTCCCACCGGGTAGAGGCCTCCGGCGCCCGCGCCACGCTAGCGGCCTACCTGCCGTTCGCGTGAGCCGGGCCGGCGTGGCGACCTCCCTCAGGTCGCGATGTCTCCACGGCCGGCAGCGAAGCGCGCGATCAGCGGGGCGAGTTGGGCGAACTCGATGAGGAAGCCGTCGTGGCCGTACGCACTGTGGACCGTGTGAACCGGACCACCGTGGGTGAGTCCCGCGGCGATCACCTCGGACAATTCGGGCAGGAAGAGACGGTCTGAATCGACCGCCACGACGAGCGCCTCCGCCTGGATGGAGGCAAGTGCCGCCTGGAGCCCGCCGCGTCCTCGGCCGAGGTCGTGGGACAGCATCGCCTGGGGTAGCACCACGTAGGAGTTCGCGTCGAAGCGCGGCGGGAGCTTGGCGCCTTGATGGTCGAGGTAAGACTGGACGGCGAATCGCCCCCCGCCTCCGAGCGGCTCTTCGGTTCCCTGCGCGTCGCGACCGAATCGCGCATCTAGTTCTCCGGCCGATCGGTACGTGGTGTGCGCGATTTGCCGCGCGATCCCCAGGCCCACGTGCGGTCCGCCGCCGGGCGGCGCGTCATAGTACTCGCCGCCCCGGAAGGCCGGATCGGCGCGGATCGCCTGGAGCCCCGCATGGGCCCATGCGATCTGATCGGCGGTGGTCTGGGCGCCGGTCGCGATGGGGACGATGGCGGCCACCCGGTCCGGTGCCATCGCCGCCCATTCCAACACGCGGTGGCCGCCCAGCGATCCGCCGATCACCAGCGCCCAGCGGTCTACCCCGAGATGGTCCGCCAACACGAGTTCGGCCGCCACGGTGTCGCGGATGGTCAGGTAGGGGAATCGCGAGGCGTAGGGCCGGCCGTCCGGGCCGAGTGACGCCGGGCCGGTGGAGCCTTGGCATCCTCCGAGGATGTTGGGCGCCACGACGAACCATCGCTCGGTGTCGATGGGCGAGCCCGGTCCGATCAGCTCGGTCCACCATCCCGCGGTGGGGTGACCGGGGCCGGCCGGCCCGCGGATGTGCGAGTCACCGGTCAGGGCGTGCAGCACGAGCACCGCGTTGGTGCCGGTCCCGTTGAGGGTCCCCCACGTCTCGTAGGCGAGACGCCCATCGAGTACCCCGCCTCGCTCCAGCACCACGGGCCCGATGTCGGCGAACTGCCGGTGTCCCGGCGGATCGCCATCGCGCCAGGCGCCGGACGCGGGGGGCAACTCGCCGGGCTCGGGCGCCCGGCCCTCAAATCCTGGATCGGAGTGCATTCAAGCCTTTCGTGGACGGGATGAATCAGGCGGCGCCGCGGGCGGCGGCGAAGCCGAGTTCGAGATCGGCCAGGATGTCCTCGATCCCCTCAATGCCCACGGCCAGGCGAACAAGCCCGGGGGTGACGCCTGAGGCGACCTGCTCGGCGGGGCTCAACTGAGAGTGCGTGGTCGAAGCCGGATGGATCACCAGGGAGCGGACATCGCCGATGTTCGCCACGTGTGAGTGCAACGTCAAGGCGGAGACGAACGCTCGCCCCGCCGCCTCACCTCCAGCGATCTCAAAGGCGAGTACCGCCCCGGGCCGCCCTCCCGTGTACTTGCGAGCGGCCTGATACCACGGGCTCGATTCGAGGCCGGCGTACGTCACGTCCTTGACGTCATCGTGCGCCTGCAACCAGGCTGCCACCCGTGCGGCATTGGCGACATGCCGCTCCATCCTCAGCGACAGGGTTTCCAACCCCTGGGCGATGAGGAAGGCGTTGAACGGGGCGATGGCGGGACCGAGATCCCTCAGCAATTGGACGCGCGCCTTGAGGATGTAGGACAGGTTGGCGCCGAAGGCACCACCGGCACCGAGGTCGCGTCCGTAGACCAGGCCGTGATACGAGGGGTCGGGTTCGGTGAACCCTGGGTAGCGGCCGGGTGTCGCGGTGTAGTCGAAGCTGCCGGAGTCCACAATCACGCCGCCGATGGCGGTGCCGTGGCCTCCCAGATACTTCGTCGCGGAGTGAACCACCACGTCCGCTCCCCATTCGATGGGACGCAGGAGATAGGGCGTGGGAACGGTGTTGTCGACGATGAGCGGCAGGCCGAGGCCGTGGGCGACGTCAGCGATGGACTCGATGTCGAGGACGGACCCCTGCGGGTTCGGGATGGTCTCGCCGAAGAAGGCCTTGGTGGCTGGCGTGACGGCTTGGCGCCACGAATCGGGATCGTCCGGCCGGTCCACGAACGTGACCGTGATGCCGATCTTCGGCAGGGTGACGTTGAGGAGGTTGTAGGTGCCGCCGTACAGCCAGGGAGAGGCGACGATGTGATCGCCTGCACCGGCGATGTTGAGGATGGCGAGGGTGGCGGCGGCCTGACCGGAGGCCGTGAGCAGGGCACCGACACCTCCTTCGAGCGAGGCGAGGCGGTTCTCGACCACCTCGGTGGTGGGATTGGTGATTCGCGTATAGATGGGGCCCAGTTCGGCGAGAGCGAAGCGGTCGGCGGCTTGTTCGGCGGACTGAAACACGTAGGACGTGGTCTGGTAGATGGGTAGGGCGCGTGCGGCGGTGGCTGGATCGGGGGTCTGGCCAGCATGGATTTGACGGGTCTCGAAGGACCATTGTGCGGTCATGAGTTCTCCTCGGGCGATATCGGGGTGGGTGGCGTGGAGACCCGCGTGTCGACGGGCCCTGGTGACGCACGAGCCACCGGCGCGGATGGACCGAGGTGTCGGACCACGTCACGAGAACTACGCCGTCGGCATCGGCGCCGGGGGTGTCCGCGCGGGTCGAACGTGCGCAGGGACGGCGCTCAGAGCGCGGTCCTCGCTGGTGGTGGCTAGGCGCACATTCGACGGGATGACATGGCGGGCGAGTGTACGTGGTCGGCGCGCTCATGGTGGCTGTGTGTCCAATCGGTGAGACATTGGCGTGGGAGAGGAGGACACGGGCCCTGTGGCCTATGTGACACCAGTGGTGGAAGTGAATAATGTGAGCATTGTTGTTGTTGACGAGGCAGGCTGCCCTGCCTGAGCTGGGAGCGGAGAGCGGATTGAGGCGCGCGGACGAAGGCCGGTCGGGTCGGTGGGGCCGGTCCGGTCGATTCAGCATGTGGACCGGCATTCTGGTGGCCGGCGCCCTGGTGATGTGGATGGCGGTCGCGCCGGCAGGGGCGGACCCCTCCCCGCCTACCGATGAGGAACTCGCGGCCGCTTACGAAGCCGAGCGCCTGGCCGAAGCTTCGGTGGATGAGGTCGAGGCAATGCTCGATCAGCTCCGCGAGGCCTCTCAGGCCGCCGCCGAGAACGCGGGACTTGCCGCCGAGGCCTACAACCAGGCCGCCGTCGGCCGAGACGCCGCTGAGGCCGAGGCCGACACGGCCGTCGGCCAGGCCGATGCCGCGAGCCAGGAGCTTGAGGCCGCGCGCGGTGTCCTCGCCCGTGTGGCGATCAGCGCCGAGGATGCGGGCGACGGGTTTGCGGCCTTCGAGCCCTTCCTACGGGCCGACGCCATCGACGAGGCCCTCGCGCGGGCAGAACTCATCCAGCTCGCCGGCACCACATCCTCCCGCGCCACCGACAGTTTCGCCGTGGCCGAACAGTCAGCTTGGGCCGCCGCAGTCCGGGCAGACGAAGCCGTCGCCGCGCACGCCGAGCGTGTCGATGAGGCCGAGCGCGCCGCCACCGCCGCCGCCACCCAGCAGGCACAGGCTGAAGAAACCCATGCCACGTTGCTGGCCGCGCTGGCCGCCAAACGCGGCACCACAGCGGCCCTGGAAGCCCAAGCGGAGCAGGCGCGGATCGCTGAGGCCAACGAACGCGCGCGACGAGAGGCCGAGGCCGCTCAGGCCGCCCAGACGCAGGCCGCGTCAAGCGAACCCCCGCCGCCGGAGCCGTCCACCGAGCCGTCATCGGACGCCACGGCGCCGGCCCCCTCCTCGATCCCGACGCCGAGTGCCACCGCCGACGGCTCTGGCGCCGCACCCGGCCCCCAGGAGTCTTCCGCGCCGGCGCTGAGCGAGACGGCCACACCCGTGGCCTCGGCGCCGCAAGGCGATGAGACCACCACGCCGGCCCCGGCACCACCCGACACGGGGACCTCCGACCCGGCTGCGGGAGAAGCGGCGGTGGCGTGGGCACGGGCGCAGGTCGGCAAGCCCTATCAGTGGGGTGGATCTGGGCCTGACGCCTTCGACTGCTCGGGCCTGACCTCGGCGGCATGGCGAGAAGGCGGCGGTCGGTCCATCCCCCGGACGGCGGCCAGCCAGTACGCCAACGCCACAAAGGTCGGCTTCGACGCCATGCGTCCGGGCGATCTGATCTTCTGGGGATCCTCGGCGGCAGGTATCTATCATGTAGCGATCTACTCGGGCGGCGGCATGATGGTCGAGGCACCACGAGCGGGCGAATCGGTCACCGAGGTCGCCGTGCGCTGGTCAGGGGTCTTCGGCTACGCCGGCCGGTTCTGAGCGCCACACGGCTCCATACGGCGCCGCGACGCGCCAACACCAGCCCGGTGCCACCGGTCAGCCTGGCAGACCGGCATCGTCCCCCGTGTGGCCCCGGGTGGCGAGCAAATGGGACGGGAGCGCGTTGCTGGTCCCCTTGGCCCGCGCGAAGGAGCGGCGAATCTCCGCCTCCGCCCCGACCCTGTCCGTCCAATGCGACCCCTCGACGGACTTTCCTGGCTCCAAGTCCTTGTAAATCTCGAAAAAGTGCTGGATCTCCAGGCGATGAAACTCCGAGACATCGTCGATGTCCAGGCGCCATGAGGCCCGCTGGTCCGCGGCCGGCACGGCGAGAATCTTGTCGTCGCCCCCGGCCTCGTCGCGCATGTGGAACATACCGAGCGCCCGGCAACGGATGAGGCACCCGGGGAACGTCGGCTCTTCCAACAGCACGAGGACATCAAGGGGGTCGCCGTCTTCCCCAAGGGTGCGTTCGATGAACCCGTAATCGTCGGGATAGCGGGTCGAGGTGAACAGCATGCGGTCCAGCTTGATCCGCCCGGTCGCGTGGTCGAGTTCGTACTTGTTGCGCGAACCCTTGGGGATCTCGACGGTGACGTCGAATTCCAGCGGCTCGGCGGGGTTCGGTTCGCCGTATTCGGTAGGCAAGAGGCTGGACGGGTGAGCGGATGCGGACATGGCAGGGCTCCTCACGCGGGTTCCGGTGCCGCGAAGCCTACCCGGCTATGGCCGTCCGCCCTCGGGTGGCTGTCACCCCCGCGCCCAGCGACTACCGTTGCGCTGGTGAGCATGTCGTCCCGATCCTCTCGGCCCGCCCGCCCGCATCCCACCCGTGGGCACATGATCGACCACGCGGTGGCCGAGCGCGTCGGCATCGCGGCGACGCGCCCCGGTCCTGCCCTATCCCTGGGTGAAGCCGCCGATGCCGTCGGTGCTCTGCGCAGCGCATCGCGCCGGGCCGTCGGGTATGTCGCTGAGGTGACGGGGTTCGACGATGCGGCCGAACGAGCCGCGACCGTTCCCGTCTTCGTGGTGGACCGCTCCGGGTTCATCCGCGCCAACGTCCAGATGGTGGACGCCATGGTGGGCGACGGATTCGATGCCGGCGTCACGGGGGCCGATCGGCGCGCCACCGCCACCGGCCTGGGCGTGGCGCTCGCGGTGCTCGCCTCGCGCGTCCTGGGTCAGTTCGATCCGTTCGGGACACCCACCGACGATGGCGCCGCCCCGTTCCCCTCCCGGCCCGCGGCATCCGAGGCACCAGACGGGCGCCTGCTGCTGGTCGCCCCCAACGTCGTCGCGGTCGAGCGCGCGATGGGCGTGACGCCCGCGGACTTCCGGCTGTGGGTGGGCCTGCACGAGATGACCCACGCGGTCCAGTTCGCCGCGGCGCCCTGGCTGGCGGAACACCTCGCAGGCATGCTCCGTCAGGTGATTGCCGATGAATCGGCTATGAGCGGAACGGAGGACCTGATCCGCATGGTGGGAGCCGTGGCTCGCACTGCCTGGGGCCGGCCTGGAGCCAGCATCGCCCTGGATGCGCTGCCCGAGCCGGCGAGGTTGGTGATGGAGCGGACCACGGCCGTCATGTCGCTGCTGGAGGGCCACGCCGACGTGGTGATGGACGCGGTGGGCCCCGACATCATCCCGTCATTGGCAGCCATCCGCGCCAAGTTCAACGCGCGGCGCCGGGGCAGATCGGGGTTGGACCGGCTCGTGCGGCGGCTGGCCGGCCTGGATGCCAAGACATCCCAATACGTCCAGGGCGCCGGATTCGTCCGCACGGTCCTCGATGTCGCCGGACGCGACGGGATCGCGGCCGCGTTCGCGACCGAGGACAATCTGCCGACCCCCGCTGAGATCGCGAACCCGGCTGCCTGGGTGGCCCGGGTGCTCGCCTGACCCGCCGTGCCCGGTCCATCGCCCGCCGAGGCCGCCATTCGCGTGGCTGTCCGCCGATATCTCCCCGATCCGCCCGCCGTGGCGCTCGTCGCCTGCTCGGGTGGACCCGATTCGCTGGCGTTGGCGGCCGCCACCGCCTTCGAGGCCCGTTCCCGTGGGATTCGCGCTGGGGCCGTCGTGATCGACCACGGCATCCAGGAAGGGTCCGATGCCGTCGCGCGGGTGGCGGGTGACCAGTGCCGCAGCCTGGGTCTCGGGCCCGTCATCGTCAGGACTCTCACTGTGCCGGCCGGGTCGAATCTGGAGGCGCGGGCGCGGACCGCGAGGTACGAGGCCATTGAGGAGGTGGCCCGGCAGGTCGGCGCAACGACTGTCCTGATCGGCCACACTGTGGATGACCAGGCCGAGTCGGTGCTACTTGCGCTGGCGCGAGGTTCGGGGAGCAGGTCGTTGTCGGGGATCCCCCCGGTCCGCGGACTCTATCGTCGACCCCTGCTCGGGATCCGACGCGCTGAGACCATCCAGGCGTGCGAGGAGGCCGGGCTCGCTCCGTGGCACGATCCGACCAACATCCCTGGCGGCCCCCACCGTTCACTTCGCGCCG
The DNA here is from genome assembly GCA_031266115.1 of Bifidobacteriaceae bacterium. Classification (GTDB taxonomy): domain Bacteria; phylum Actinomycetota; class Actinomycetes; order Actinomycetales; family WQXJ01; genus JAIRRT01. The sequence continues at coordinate 6,556 of JAISBQ010000108.1, read as the reverse complement.
AAGTCCGTGCCGAGGTGCTGCCGGTGATGGTCAGGGTGCTGGGCGCCGGGGTGGTGCTCAGCCTCGCTCGGACCGCCCAGTTGGCGCGGGCGGACTGCGAAGCGTTGGACCGGCTGGCCGATATCGCTGAGGCGAGGGCCGTCATCGTCGGGGAGGTTGACGTGGGTGAGCTCACCGGTGAGTTGGAAGCGGTGCGGCGCCGGGTGTTGCGGCGGGCGGCCGTGTCCTGGGGGAGCGGCGCTGGAACCTTGAGCGTGCGGCATGTCGACGCTCTCGAAGCACTCGTGATGGATTGGCATGGTCAAGGGCCGGTGAGCCTGCCGGGCGGGATCGAGGTGGTCCGCACATGTGGCAAGCTGGTCGCTGGGCCCCGCGCAGCGTGATCGGTCGCAGGGGTGCCTTCACACCGAGCGAGCGAGGAGCAGGTGAGCGTGGATTCGCGCATGATGGGAGACGATCTGCACAGCGTCCTGGTGACCGCGCAGCAGATTGACGAGCGGTTGACCGAATTGGCGGCCGCGATCGACGCGGATTACGCCGGGCGGGAGATTTTGCTGGTGGGCGTGCTCAAGGGCGCGGTCATGGTGATGGCGGATCTGTCCCGCAAGCTCGCGTCGGATGTGCGGATGGATTGGATGGCTGTCTCGTCCTACGGGTCGGGCACCAAGTCCTCCGGCGTGGTGCGGATTGTCAAGGACCTGGACACCGACCTGACCGGGCGTGACGTGCTGATCGTCGAGGACATCGTGGACTCGGGGCTCACCTTGAGCTGGCTGGTCGCGAACCTGCGATCACGTGGACCGGCATCAGTCGAGATCGCCGCCCTGATGCGTAAGCCGAGCGAAGCGAAGGTGCATGTGGACGTGAAGTACTGCGGGTTCGACATCCCCGGGGAGTTCGTGATCGGCTACGGCCTGGATTACGCCGAACGGTATAGGACGCTGCCGTTCGTGGGCACATTGGCGCCGCATGTCTATGCGTAGGCGGCGGATCGACGGGCGCGGGCCGGGCCCGGTGTCAGCCCATTGCTCTAACCTGGCGGCATCATGAGACCTCGTCGCATCCTCCGCCATCCCGCGCTGTGGGTGCTCCTCGCCGTCCTCGTCGTCTGGATCGGTGCCGGCGCGCTGTTCTCGTCCGGACCGCAGCGCATCGACACCTCGGTGGGGTTGGAGCTTCTGGCGGGCGACACCGTGGACCAGGCCAAGATCGTCGATGGCGCACAGCGGGTGGATCTGAGCCTCACGCGCCCCTACAAGGACAAGGGCGACCTGGTCCGGTTCTTCTACGTGGCACCCCAGGGATCCGATGTCGTAGCGGCTGTCGCCAAGGCGAACCTGCCGGGTGGCTACAACTCCGAGGTGCCCACCCAATCGTGGGTGAGTTCGCTGGCAATCACCGTCATCCCGTTCGTCATCATCCTCGTCGTGTTCTGGCTGCTGATGTCCCAGATGCAGGGCGGGGCGCGCGGTGCCATGGGCTTCGGCAAGTCCCGCGCCAAACTCGTGTCTCCAGAGGCCCCCAAGGTCACCTTCGCCGATGTCGCCGGGGAAGACGAAGCGGTCGAGGAACTCGAAGAGATCAAGGCGTTTCTCGCCGAGCCCCGCAAGTTCCAGCAGGTGGGTGCCAAGATCCCCCGCGGCGTGCTGCTGTTCGGACCCCCTGGTACCGGGAAGACCCTGTTGGCGCGGGCCGTGGCCGGAGAGGCGAATGTCCCGTTCTTGACCATCTCAGGGTCGGATTTTGTCGAGATGTTCGTGGGTGTCGGAGCGTCGCGCGTGCGCGACCTGTTCACCCAGGCCAAGGCCAACGCCCCGGCCATCATCTTTGTGGACGAGATCGACGCTGTGGGCCGCCATCGTGGTGCCGGTTTGGGCGGTGGGCACGATGAACGGGAACAGACCCTCAATCAGTTGCTTGTCGAGATGGACGGCTTCGACGCCAATACCAACGTCATCCTCATCGCCGCGACTAACCGTCCCGACATCCTTGACCCTGCGCTGTTGCGTCCCGGGAGGTTCGACCGGCAGATCACCGTCGGCACCCCGGATCTACGCGGCCGGGAGGCAATCCTTGCTGTCCACGCCAAGGGCAAGCCGATGGCCGAGGACGTGGATCTCGCCCTCGTCGCCCGCCGCACCCCGGGCTTCACGGGAGCCGATCTGGCCAATGTCCTCAACGAGGCGGCGCTGTTGACCGCGCGCGGAGGGGGTGAGGCGATCGATAACCGAGCGCTTGATGAGGCGATCGACAGGGTGGTGGCCGGCCCTGCGCGATCGGCCACGATCATGACGGACGAGGACAAACGCTTTACTGCCTACCACGAGGGCGGCCACGCCGTGGTGGCGGCCGCCCTGCGCAACACCGATCCGGTGACCAAGGTGACGATTCTTCCGCGCGGGCGAGCGCTGGGCTACACCATGGTGATGCCGGTCCGGGACAAACACTCGGTCACCCGCAACGAGCTTCTCGATTCTCTGGCCTATGCCATGGGCGGACGGGTGGCGGAAGAGATCGTGTTCCACGATCCGACATCGGGTGCGTCGAATGACATCGAAAAGGCCACGGAGACGGCACGCACAATGGTGATGCAGTACGGCATGAGCGAGAATCTCGGCGCGGTGCGCTACGGCCAGGGCGAGGGCGAAGTGTTCCTCGGCCGCGACTACGGCCATCAGCGGGACTATTCCGAGGAGATCGCCGGCATGATCGATTCCGAGGTCCGCCGTCTCATCGAGGAGGCTCACGACGAGGCTTGGGAGGTACTTCAGGCCAACCGCCACGTGTTGGACCGCTTGGTGGCCGAACTCCTTGATCGTGAAACGTTGGGCGAAGCCGACCTCGCCGAGGTCTTCACCGACATCGTCAGGCGCCGTGAACGCGATGTCTGGCTGTCATCCGAGGGCAGGCCGGTCTCGGACGCACCCCCGGTGCCGTTGCGGGCCGGACAGGGGCAGTAGGGCGGTGCCGATGGGTGTCGACCGTTCGCGTGTGGAGGCCGCGGTCCGTGAGTTCCTGGTCGGCATCGGCGAGGACCCGGACCGGGAGGGTTTGCGCGACACGCCGAGCCGGGTGGCACGGGCCGCCGAGGAGATCTTCGCCGGAATCGAATCGGACCCGGCCGACTGCGTATCCACAGTGTTCGACCTGGGTCACGACGAGATGGTTGTGGTCAAGGACATCGAGTTGTATTCGGTGTGCGAACACCATCTCTTGCCGTTCCACGGCCGTGCGCATGTCGCCTACATCCCCTCCGAGGGCCGGATCACCGGCCTGTCAAAAGTCGCCCGGTTGGTGGAGTCTTACGCGCGCCGCCCCCAGGTCCAAGAACGCTTGACGTCCCAAGTCGCGGACACGCTGAGTGAGGCGCTCGGTGCCCGTGGCGTCCTGGTGGTCATCGAAGCCGAACACCTGTGCCTGTCCATGCGCGGCGTACGCAAACCGTCATCGGTGACCGTCACCTCGGCCGTGCGCGGCCTCCTGCGTTCCCCGGCCACCCGCGCCGAGGCCATGAGCCTCATCATCGGACGATGACGCTCCCCCGCCCCTCGCGTCCCGACGGCCTCCCGAGCCACCTCGCCCAGCTGGAACGCACGCTCGTCATGGGCATCTGCAACGTCACCCCGGATTCGTTTTCCGACGGCGGACGATACGTCGAACCGCGAGCCGGGGTGGCCCATGGCATGGCGATGATCGAGGCGGGCGCCGACATCGTCGACGTGGGCGGTGAATCGACCAGGCCAGGGGCCGGGCGGATCGAGGCCGGCGAGGAGTTGACCCGCGTGTTGCCCGTCGTCGAGGGGTTGGCGCGCCGTGGGGCGGTGGTCTCGATCGACACAATGCGCGCGGACGTGGCGCGCCGGGCCGTGGAGGTGGGGGCCGTCATCGTCAATGATGTGTCCGGCGGGCTGGCCGATCCGGCCATGTACGGCGAGGTGGCGCGGGCGGATGCGATCTACATCCTCATGCATTGGCGCGGGCATTCGACCGTCATGGACCGCCTCGATCACTACACGGACGTGGTGGGCGAGGTCCGTTCCGAGCTGGCCGAGCGCGTGGCGGCCGCTCGTGCCGCGGGGATCGCCTCCGACCGGATCGTGCTCGATCCGGGCCTCGGATTCGCGAAGACCAGCGCCCGCAACTGGCCGCTTCTCGCTCAGGTCGATGCCCTGGAGACCCTCGGCTACCCGGTCCTGGTCGGCGCATCCCGCAAGCGTTTTCTCGCCGACGCCATCGGCGATCGCACCGACGCGCTGGACGCGGCGACGGCCGCCGTTTCGGCGCTCGCGGCCGCCCGTGGCGCGTGGGCTGTTCGCGTCCACGATGTGGCCCTCAGTGCGACCGCCGTCGCCGTCGCCGCCCGCTGGCGCTCCGAGGGCGGAAACCTGGCCTGACCGCAGATGCTGGGCGCAGCGCGCCGCCCCCGGGGCTGTCCGCCCGGCATGTCTGTTCGCGCTGCTCAACGGGGCCCGGAACGGGACCACGGTCCGACGGGCCGTCCTATTGCTGTCTTCTGGCGTGCCGCTACCGGATATGTGTGCACCGTGGGTGAAAGATTGCGCCCATGGATTGGGTGGCGAGCGGGACCGGCGAGCCGCTCGACACGCTCGAAATCCTTGGCATCGCCGCCCATGGCTATCACGGTGTGCTCACGGCTGAGCGTGCCGTCGGGCAACCGTTCATCGTCGATGTGCGCCTGTTCCTCGACACACGCCCAGCGGCGACGCACGACGACCTGGATCTGTCGGTGGACTATGCGGGGATCGCCGAGCGTGTTACGGCGATCATCGCCGGCGATCCGGTGTACCTCATCGAGACTCTCGCCGGGCGCATCGCAGACGCCGTGCTGGACTACGACGCGGTGTGCGCCGCGCAGATCGCCGTCCACAAGCCCAATGCCCCCATGTCAGCGCACGTCAACGACGTTGTCTTGCGGATCCATCGCTCCGACCGGGCCCAACTGGCGGCCCTCGGATCCCGAGGTTCACCCGGACCGCCGCTGAGTTCCGATCCGACCGCTGCGCCCGCGCCTTCACGACCTGCCCCCGATGGGGTTCCCCTCTTCCCGCGCCGCCCGCCGGTGCCACGTCCGGGTCCCGGCGAGGCTTACTCCGGTCCGGTCCCGGTACTGCCGGACGCGGTCGAATTCGGCCCGCCCGGTGTGGAGATTCCTGCGGCCTTCCCGTCGGACCGCTCGCCATCCGCAGGACCGCGACATGGCGTCGACCCGGAGTTCACGGGCCGAGCACGCACCGCCGAGCCCAGCGGCGAGGCCGCGCCGTCGGCCTTTCCTCACGTGCGTAGAGCCGGAGGGGCCGCCGATGGCCGTGCCGCTGCGGCGACGGTGCGAGCCTCGGGCGGGATGGCGTCCGTGGGCGTGGCGATGGGTCACGAAGCGTTCGCTCCGGCTGACGCACGGGCGTTGCTGATCGAACGGGGTCTGCCGCTGACCCGGCGAAACCTCGCTCAGATGGAGGCGGAGGCCGCCAGCCTCCACGCGGAGTTGCCACCTCTCGCATGGTCGGCGCAGGAGAGTCTGCCCCCGGAGATTGCCGACACCGACGCGGGCGATCCGTCGAGGTCGCCGGCCACATCGCTCGATGCGCCGCCGCTGTGGCCCACCGACGCGATCCTCGGGATTGGCGCCAACCTGGGCGATGCCCTGGTGACCTTGCGCCACGCGATCGATTCCCTGCGTTCTGTCCCCGGTATCGAGGTGATCGGCGTCTCCCCGTTGGCGCGGACCAAACCCGTCGGCTTCCAGGACCAGCCCGACTTCTTCAATGCTGTGGTCGCGGTCCGCACCACCCTGTCGCCCCGGGCGTTGCTCTACACGGCACAGGGCATTGAGGAACAGTTCGGCAGGGACCGGACCCATCCCGGCGGTCCACGGACGCTCGACATCGATCTCATCGCCTTCGACACGCTCCTTGACGGGGACGACGAACTGGAGGTCCCGCATCCCCGAGCTCACGAGCGGGCCTTCGTGCTGCTCCCGTGGGCCATGCTGAGCCCCGACGCCTTCCTGCCGGGCTTGGGGGGTGGAGCCGTGACCGTACTCGCCGAGCGCGCGCCGGACCGCGACGGTGTGCATTGGCTGGCTCTCGACTGGCTGACGCTGCCGGTGTCTCTCACCGGTGCTCTTCCCAAGCCACCGCACGCCGCGTCAGACGTCCCCTGGGCGATGTGAGCTTCGGCGTGAATGTCACTCGGGCGCGAACCCTCGTGCTCGTCGGTGGTGCCAGTGTGCTCGTGGCTTTCCCCTTGTCACGGGCGATAGCCGAGTGGTGGCCGGCGTGGTTGGTAGCTCCATGGCCGGTGTCGGCACTCCTCATCCTTCTTGGAGCGGGGATTCTCGCGCAAGCGTGGCCCATTCGCCAGTTCGTCCGCGGAAAACGCCCGGATGTCGATCGGCGAACTTCGGCCGGCATCCTCGCTCTCGCCAAGGCCTGCTCGCTGGTGGGGGCCGGGGTGGGGGGCGTTTACCTGGGGGTGGTGTGGCGCGTCATCGTCGATTGGGTCTCCCCGGTGTTGCGCGGGCAGCTGTGGTACGCAG
>JAISBQ010000092.1 GCA_031266115.1 Bifidobacteriaceae bacterium | reverse complement strand
TGACGACGATGGCCGCCTGTGGGTCCACGGCGAGCACGTGGTGGATTGGGAACACGGCGTCACCACGGACCAGTTGGCACTCACCATCAGCTGCGCCATCTCCACATCCATCCAGATGTTCGAGTTCTTGGGTGAACGCTTCGAACCGACGTTCGGGCCTCACGTGCCCTGAGGGAGGCGATCGGCGTCGCGACGATGAGCGAGGATCCGAAGGACCCCCCCGCCAGCGAGCCTGCGCCTGAGGCCGGTGGTGGTTCGTCCCCGGACGAGCCGCGGGGGTCGTCCGGCCGTCCGCGACCCACGTTGTCGCTCATCCAGGTGTTCGCCACTGTCTTGGCGGCGGTCTCGTCCACCGCCGCGATGTCCCGGCTGGGTGCAGCGGGCACCGTCTATGGTGCAGCCCTCGCGGCAGCCATCACCGTGGTCGGCAACTACCTGTATACGCGCTGGCTGGTGCGTACCCACGAGACCGCCGTTGCCCTCGCCAAGAAGGCTCAGACCGCGCTGCCCGCCATTGTCCCCTTCGCGAGTCACTCCGCACAGGCTTCCACGGACGACAACACTGACGACTCCGACGCCACCCCGCAGGCGTCGGAGTCCGACGATGACCCGACCGAGGGCGGCGACACCGGAAGCGACAGCGAATCCCCGGCATCGGCGCCCGACGATGACGCAGACTCGTCCGATGCCGAAGGCGGCACCGAGGAGGCCTCGGCGTCGCCCGACGATGGCACGCCGGACCGCCGCGTGGTGGCACTGTGGAACAAACTGACCCAGCGTTTTGGGTTCGGCTGGGTCTTCGCGGGGACGCTCGCGGTGGCCTTCCTCGTGATTCTCGGTGTGGTCACCGCCGTCGAGTTCGCCTCGGGCAAGTCGCTCAACCAGCTCACCGGCGGACGCGATCTGGAGCATGTCGACACCCGCCTGCCGTGGACGCAGCTGGCGCCTCGCGTCCCCGTATCCTCGCCGTCACCGTCATCGTCCGCCGAACCGTCCAGGTCTCCCCAATCGCGACCCGCCTCGCCCACACCATCCCCCACCGAAACCTACAGACACAGCCCAGCACCGAGTGACACGCGCAACGAGCCCTCGCGGGAACCACCGCCCTCCGAACCCGTCCGTCCGCCCACGCCCGAGCCGGTCCCCAGTGCCACGATCACGGTGACGGAGACGGCGCCCGCGCCGCCTCCACCGGCCTCCACCGATCCCCCGGCACCGCCACCGTCCGAGACCCCATCCGAGACCGGATCGCCCCCGCCCGAGCCTTCCTCCCCGCCGCCATCCACGCCAGCGGCCGAGCCGTCGGGGGAGCCCTCAGACCAGGGCGGCGAGGCTGTCGCGCCCAGCGAAACCGCCTCGCCGCGTCCTTCTCCCCGGCGCTGACGCTCCGGGCGCTCAAACCGTCTCATCTCCGGTGGTGCGCGCACCGTCGGACGGCTGCGGCGTGTGAGTGGTGAGCACGGTGCCGTCAGCGCGCCGGGCGCCAGCCAGGTCGCGCACGGTGGGAGCCCCCAAGAGACGCGGCTCAAACTCGGATGCCAGCCGGACGGTCACGGGCTCGCCCGCGCGCACCGCCACCGGCTCGCCGCGAACCGTGAACTCTGCGCTGATGCCGTCCTCCACGGTGAACACCATGTCACGATGGGACAGCGTCACCCGTACCCGCGTCCCGTGGAGCGACACCGCGAAGCTCAGGGAGGTCCACAGTTCCGGCAACCGGGGGTCGAACGAGATCCGGCCGTCGCTGTCGCGCATGCCGCCGAACCCGAAAACCAAGACGCTCCACACGCCGCCGGCCGAGGCGATGTGCACACCTTCAACCGTGTTGGCGTGACGGTCCGCCAAGTCCAGGAACAGTGATCCGAGGAAGTACCGCTGGGCGAGTTCCTGATAGCCGACTTCAGCGGCCATGATGGCTTGAGTCACCCCGGACAAGGACGAATCTCCCGTGGTCAACGGATCGTAGTAGTCGAAGTCCGCCATCTTCTGTTCGGCCGTGAAATCGCCGCCGCGCAGGAACTCCGCCAACACCACATCCGCCTGTTTGAGAACCTGGAAACGGTAAATGACCAACGGGTGATAGTGGAGGAGCAGGGGAAACTGATCGGCCGGAGTCCCCGCGAGGTTCCAAACCTCCTTGTCCAAGAACTGATCATCCTGAGGGTGAATGTGGAGACGCGAATCGTAGGGGATGCACATATGCTCGGCAGCGCGCAGCCACTCCTCGCTCTCCGAATCGCTGACACCGAGCCTCGCCACCACTCGCCTGTAAACGCGCGGATTGGCGTCCCGCACCTCCTGAAGCGCCCGCGCGGCCACCCGCAGGTTGAAGCGCGCCATGACGTTGGTGAAGACGTTGTCGTTGACCACCGTGGTGTACTCATCGGGTCCGGTCACGCCATGGATGTGGAAGAGTTCCTCGCTTCCTCCGCGCCAAAATCCCAGGTCAGCCCACATTCGTGCGGTTTCTACGAGGATGTCAATGCCCTCGCGCTCCAAGAAAGGCATGTCACGCGTGGCCTGGAGGTACTGACACAGCGCATAGGAGATGTCAGCGTCGATGTGATACTGCGCCGTGCCGGCGGCATAGTACGCGGACGCCTCCTCGCCGTTGATGGTGCGCCACGGATACAGCGCCCCATCCGAGGACAACTCGCGCGCGCGGCGGCGCGCGGCCTCCAGCATCGTGTAACGGAACCGTAGCGCATTGCGGGCAAACCGCGGTGTGGTATAAGTACAGAACGGCAGTACGTAGATTTCCGAATCCCAGAAATAGTGCCCACCGTATCCCGACCCGGTGACTCCCTTCGCCGGGATTCCCGCACCTTCGGCGCGCCCCACCGCCTGAGCAAGCTGGAACAGACACCACCGCACGGCCTGTTGAATCTCTGGTTCCCCATGGACAACCACGTCGCTGCGGGCCCAAAAGCCGTCCAGCCACGCGCGTTGCCCGGCGTGGAGGTCCGCTACCCCCGCGGCTTTGGCGCGGTCAAGGGTCCGCTCACACCGGTCCCCGAGTTCTGAGGCGGGAGCGCTGCGCGAGGTATGGCAGGCGACGAGCTTGGTGATGCGCACGGTGCAGCCCCGCGGGACGTAGGCCCGATACATGTGCTCGGCCGCGTCCGGGCGAACCACGCCGGTCTCCTCAATGTCGAGGGGTTCAGAGGTGTCAATCTGGTGATCGGCCCCGATGGCAAGGGTCATCCGTGAGTTCGCGGCGGCGTATCCGAGCACGTAGCGCCCGCCGCGGCGCAACTGGACCTGTGGCCCCAGGACCCGGCCAACCAAAGTCTCCGCTCGCCGTGGATCGAAACCGAACGGGCCGGCATCGTCGGTTGGGGCAGGCCCCGGCCGCTCACCCGCCCACGGGACCGAGACATCGTTGTATTCGTTCGCGCCGTCCTGACGATTGAGGATCTGGGAGGCGATGGCCACCGGCGCCCCAGCATCCATCATGGTGAACTCATACGTCATGACCGCAAGGTGACGCTCGGCGAACGCCACCATGCGCGTGGACACAATGTGAACCTGCTTGCCGGATAGGGTGCGCCACATCAGCTCGCGTCGCAGAATTCCGGCCCGGAAATCCACAGTGCGTTCGTACGCCTCAAGGTCGGCCACGGACAGCAGCAACGGCTCGTCGTCCACGTAGAGGCGAATGACCGTGGTGTCCGGGATGGAGACGATGGTCTGGCCCACAGTCGCGAACCCATAGGCATCCTCGGCGTGACGAATCCTGCTCGTCTCGTGGAAACCGTTGACAAAGGTGCCATGCGCGACGGCGGGGCGGCCCTCTTCTGGGCACCCACGCATCCCCAGGTAGCCGTTGGCCACGGCAAACACACTCTCCGCGGCACCCATGCCAGCCTCGGAATACGCAGCCTCGCTCAGCGCCCACTCGTCCACGGGAAAACGAGTCCGATCAAGGAACTCGGCCGCTGCCCCACTGTCGATCCCCTCGCGCTTCACGTCGGTTTCGCTCCGCCGCCCGCGCGCGCCGGTTGATCCCGGCGCACCTCTACCACGCATCCCGTCATGGACGACGCCAGCACCTCCACAGATGCTCGCGCGACCTTCTCGGCGCTGAGCAGGCTTGCCGGGTCTTCTTCGCCGAACGCCTGAACACGCATGGGCGTGAGCGTGCGTTCCGGGTTGACCACATTGACTTTGATCCCCGCCTCAGACCACTCCTCGCTGAGTGCCTGCGTGAGGTTGACCACGGCCGCCTTCGCCGAGGAGTACAGGGCATAGTCCTGACGTCCCCGCGTATAGGAGGAGGATGTGAACAGCAACAGGTGCCCGCGCGAAGCCGTGAGATAGGGATAGGCGGCACGCGCCACGTTGATAGGGCCCACATAGTTGACGTCCACAGCCTCAGCTACGTCATCGTCGGGCATGGTCGCGAGGCGACCGATCCGCAGAACTCCGGCCGTCACCACCACGGCATCAATCCGACCATGTTCGTCGTGGACCTCCGCGAGCGCGGACGCGACGGCAGCGGGGTCTTGGACGTGAAGGCCCGTCGCGGAGCGCGAGTGGCACACCACCGTGGCTCCCATCTGTGCGACCAGCTTCGCGATCTCCCCGCCAATCCCATAGCTACCGCCGATGACGACCACCACCGAACCTCGCATCGTCGCCTCGATCTGTGCGTCGGTGCATGGTGTGACCTTGTCGACGGAGAGCTGAAAGAGCTTGTCGGCGATGGACAGATCGACAGGATGGGTGATCTTGATGTTGCGTTCGGAACCCCGCACGCAGGCGACTCGCACGCCGGGACAGTATTTCACCACCACTCCACAGTCGTCGGTAGCAGTGAAGTCTGGGTCCCTCGCGGCGGCATCGTAGGCGGAGCGCAACGTGGTCAGCCAGAACGCTTGAGGTGTCTGCCCGCGGCGAAGGCGGGCGCGATCAGGGATCGAGGCGATGGTCTCGTCCTCGTCGACGCTCACAATCGTGTCCGATGACGGAATCACCACATCGACGGCGGCGAACGTGTCGAGGGCGCTGACACAGTCCGCGATGATGCGTTGATCGACGAGTGGGCGCACGGCGTCGTGGAGGACAAGCTTCGCCTCTTCGTCCTCGATCGCGTCCAGAACCCGGCGGGTGGTGTCCGTGCGGGCCTTGCCGCCGGCAAGGATGCGGGTGACCTTCGCGTAGCGACCGCGCAGCATCGCGGCCGCCGCCTCGACCCACCCTGGCGTGATCATGACGATCACCTCGTCGATGCCGGGAGCGGCATCGAGCGCGGCGACGGTGTGCTCAAGGATGGGCTTGCCCGCCACCTTGATCATCTGCTTGGGGATGTCCAACCCCAACCGTTCGCCGATCCCGCCGGCCAAGACCACCCCGTAGGTGCGCATCGAACCCCCTCGCCGCCGCATGTGAACCTTCCGCCTGCGCAAGCACCCATGCTACCGGCCGCATGTGGTTGCCATCGGCCGGACTGCCGGCTGGCTACACTGATGCGGTGACGCACGAACCCGGCGGAAAACTCCCCTATCCCGTCTGGTCGCGCATCCGTCGGGCGCGCAGACGCTATTTCCCCGAGCGCTTTTGGGGCGCCCGGCCGATGCTGTCGGTTGTTGTCCCCATGTATAACGTCGAGAGGTACATCGGCGCCTGCCTCGAATCGGTTCTCGCCGAACAGGCGGTGAATCTCGAGGTGATCGTGATCGACGACGGTTCGGCCGATTCCTCGCGCGGCGTCGCCGAGACGGCAGCTCGAATGGACCGTCGGGTGTGGGTCTTCCATCAGCGCAATCGCGGCCTCGGTGCCGCACGCAACGCCGGCATGCGCCTGTCCGCCGGCCGCTATGTCGCGTTCCTCGACTCCGATGACATCGCTATGCCGGGCGCCTACCGAGCCATGGTCGATGCGGCCGAGGGCCGCCAGGCCGATGTCGTCATCGGCGGCATTTTTCAACTGACCGACGGAAAACGACACTTCCCAGAATGGATGCGCTACATCCACGACAAGGACCGGTTTGTCCGCTCCGTACTCGAGTTCCCGGATCTGCTGCGGGATTTCTACACACCCAACAAGATGGTCCGGCGGGATTGGTGGCGCTCGCATCGCTTTCGGTTCCGCACAGGGGTGATCTTCGAGGACCAACCTGTGATCACCGAAGCCCTGGCGTCCGCGTCGGGCATCGCCGTGATGCGGATGATGACGTATCAGTGGCGGCGGCGCAGCGATGGCTCATCTCTCACCCAAACCATGTACACGTCCGATCGCATCGATCAGCGTGCCCACGCGACGGCTCTCACGCGCCCGGTGGTCGAGGCGCTCAACGATGCGCGATTCCGCGACGCGTGGACATACACGTTGGTGGAAAACCACTTCCTGACCTACTTCCGCCGGTTGAGCGAGCTGGGTCCGCCGGAGCGCGCTGCGCTCGTGAAGTTTGTCCGGGCCGCTGGACCTGAGGAGTTGTTCCGCCGTCCGCCGCAGGTGTCCCCGGCCGCAGCGGTCCTGGCGACGCTGGCCCACCGCGGCGACCTCGACGCGGTGGGTCGTCTGGTTCAGGCCGGGTGGACTCGGGGGGGTCACGTCGAGATCCGGACGGACGCAGGGTGCCGGCAACTGGAGGCGGCTCTCTTAGACCCGGCCCTTGTCGCGTCGCTGGCGCCGTGCTTCGACGGCCGCGACGTCGATCCCCGCCGTTTCGTGATCCGCACAGAGAAGGCGCTGTGGTCCGCCGATGGCGACCTCCACCTCACGGTCCATGTCCCGTTTATCGAGGTGTACGGCATGGATGGTGCCAGGCTGGAGGCCGCGGTGTGGGGAGACGGGAGCCCCCGGGCGGCGGCATCGATCGTGGGCCTCGCCGGCCCCCCTCCGGGCGCCGCCGCGACCGGCGCGGGTGACGACGATGGTGAAGAGGACGAAGGGCCGACCGCCTGGGGTCCCCGCTTTCACGTCACGTTCGCCGCTGGCGATCTGGCACGTATCGCCGCGCCGGCGCAAGGTGGGACGCCGTGCCCGCTGGGGTTCGCCATCGTGCACGGGGACCAACGGTACGAGACGCACACAGCGGTGCGGCCAAGTCCGCTGCCCGATCGTGCCGCACGGACATGGCGGCGTCCGGACGGGTCAGCCCTGCTGTTGCGGTGGCGAGACCGGTATTGGCTCCGGCTCGACCCACTCGACGCCCCGACGTGAGGGCAGCACCGCCTACGTGGCGCGTGTGATCAGCCCACGGGCGGGCCGTCAGGCGAGCCCCTGTGGCTCACGCGTCCACATGGGCGTTGAAGGGATTCGGCTCAGATGGAGCGACGGTGGCGCTTGAGTGAAAACCCGACCCCGAGCAGACCCAGTGCGAGGCCACCGATCCCGAGGCTCAATCCCCCCGTCGTGGACAACCCACCCCTGCCATGACCTGAGGGTGTCGACGGTGTGGATGTGGCGACCGGTGGCGGAGCCGCTTCCGTCCGGTGGCTACTCGGAGGGTGGTGCGGAGGAGGGCTCGGAGGGTGGTGCGGAGGAAGGCTCGGAGGGTGGCGCGGGGGAAGGCTCACACAGGATGGCACGCACTCCCGAGGAGAGGACGACTCGGAGGGGCTGGCCGGTGGGGGTCCACTCAGGGTCGGCGACAGGGTCACTGTGGGTGGTGGTGACGACCCGTCGGACGCGGGGACCACGGCGAGTGCCACTGAGGCCTGCGAGGCGAGGTGGTCCCGGTCCCCGAGGTAACGAATGGTGATCGTGTCTGTACCCTGCGCTCCGGCAGCCAGGGGGTAGGTGAAGGCGCCGCCAGCGTCGAGCGGAGCGGTGCCCAGGGCGCTCGTGCCACGGAGGAATTCGACCTGCCCAGTGGGCATTGTGGCGAACGCCGCGCGGACCGCGCCGCTCAGTAGCACGGTCCCACCGGACGGCACCGTGATCGTGCCAGTCGGCGCCGTCGTGGTGGTCGCGGCCCCGAGCACCTCGTGGATGGCCGCCGCGTGAACCGTGGACGCCCCGGGGTCGGGTGGGGTGTAGGTCGCGGTGACCTGATGGATGCCGGCGGACAGCGAGCCCACAGGGAGGCGCCCCTGCGCGACATGGCCAGTCTCCGGCACCGGCGCCGAG
>JAISBQ010000014.1 GCA_031266115.1 Bifidobacteriaceae bacterium | reverse complement strand
TGAACCATGCTGTCACTTGTCCGGTGAAGCCCTTGGCCGAATCGGGTAGTGCGATTCGGCCCGTATACTCGAAGGCATCGGCCTGTCCACCGACGACCCATGTGATCTGCGCCCCCTTCAGAGTGCCGCGATAGTCGATGTTCATCACAACGGGGATGGTGTTGTTGGTGTAGCCGGTGTAGGCGGGGGACTCGGCCGCGAACGCCGCGGGCTGGGCGACCTCCACGGTCTGCTTCCAGGTGAGCGGCTTACGCTTGGTGCCGCCGGGCCTGGAGTACGAATAGGTGATGGTGTGCGTCCCGGCCTTGAGAGACTTGGGGAAGGTATAGGTCACCTTGCCCTTCTTCAACGTGACGGTCTTCAGTTTCTTCTTGCCGTCCTTGATGACAACCTTCCCGTTGCACTTCTTGGGCTTGACCGAGATGGTGACCTTGTACTTGCCGCCCTTGAGGATCGAGTCAGTGGAGCCGATGAACAGGCCACGCGACCCGGATGACAGATCGCTCACAGTACAGATGACGATGGCTTCGGGAGCGGGCTGAGTATCTCCGGCGGGCGCAGCGTGGGCTGGGGCGAATCCGCCCAGCGCAAAGAGCGTGGCGGCGCAGGCCACAGCGAGAGTTCGGGTCGATCTCATGGGGTCTCCTGGTACGTGATGGAGGGCTAAGGGGTATGGGCGCGCCCCCCGCGGCCCGCGGCCCCGCGGGACGCCTAGGCGGCCACCGGCTAAAGGTACACCCCGCCTCATGTGCGCGAGTTTCACCTTTGCGGGCCGAAACCGGCCGATCTGGCCCCCAAACCTGAAACTCGGCGATCTGGCGGGTCCCACGCGACGGCGAGTTTCACCTTTCCGGGCCGAAACCGGCTCCCAGAGCCCCCAAACCCGAAACTCGGCGACCTCCCCCCTTGTCAGGGGCGGTCTTGGCGCCGGCGCCGGATCAGGCGTAGGTCCATCGAGCGCCGGTCGGAGAATCCTCGACAGCGATTCCCGCGGCGCCCAGCCGGTCGCGGATGGCGTCGGCAGCGGCGAAGTCGCGGGCGGCGCGGGCGCTGGCGCGCCGGGCCAACTCTCCCTCGACGAGGACGGACAGAGCCGAGGTAGCGCGAGTGTCCCCGCGATCGGCGTCCCATCGCGTGTCGAGGGGATCAAGCCCCAACACGTCGAGCATCGCGCGGGTCTCGCTCAACGCGGTCCGCGTCTCGACATCGTCGAACTCAGCGAGCGCCGAATTCCCGCGGCGCACCGTGTCGTGAATGACGGCCAGCGCGCCCGGAATCCCTAGATCGTCATTCATCTCCGCGACGAAGGCGCCTGGCAACCGCGGTGTGGCGACGTCCAACATCCCCAGGCCGACCCTGGCGCGGGCACGCTCGACGAAGCCCTTCAGCCGATCCCACGCAGCCGCGGCCTCGGCGAGGCTTGATTCCGAGAACTCGACCATCGACCGGTAGTGGCCTTGGGTGAGGGCGTAGCGGACCACGGCGGCCGGCGCCGTGGCGAGGAGGGTGGCGGCATTGAGCGTGTTGCCGAGGGACTTGGACATCTTGACCCCGGCCTCGGTCACCCACCCGTTGTGGACCCAGAACTGGGCGAAACCCAGGCCCGCGGCGTGGGATTGGGCCTGCTCGTTTTCGTGGTGGGGGAATCGCAGGTCCAAGCCGCCGCCGTGGATGTCGAACGCGTCCCCGAGATACCGCCATGCCATGGCCGAACACTCGATGTGCCAGCACGGTCTGCCCCGGCCCCACGGCGTGGGCCAGCTGGCGGTGGCGGGTTCACCGGGCTTAGGGGCCTTCCACAGGGCGAAATCGCGGGGGTCGCGCTTGTCGGCGTCCACCTCGCCCTCTTGCGCAGGGGCGAGGTCGCTGGGGTTCTGGTGGGTAAGGGCGCCATAGGCGGGCCAGGAACCGACATCGAAATAGACGTTGCCCGGCCGACCGGTGTAGCCATGTCCGCGGTCCACGATGCGCTCAATGAGCGCCACCATGTCGGTGATGTGGCCCGTGGCGCGGGGCTCGTAGGTAGGAGGCACGATGCCGAGTGCCTCATAGGCAGCCGTGAATTCGCGTTCGTAGCGCCAGGCGTGAGCCCACCACGGTGTGCCCTCGCTAGCGGCCTTGGTGAGGATCTTGTCGTCGATATCGGTCACATTGCGGACGAATGTCACGTCTAGCCCGTTGTGGGTGAGCCACCGGCGCAGGATGTCGAACACGATGGCCGGGCGAAGGTGGCCGATATGTGGGCCTGCCTGAACGGTGGCGCCGCACAGGTAGATGCTGGCTTTCCCCGGCACTAGGGGGGTGAAGTCGCGAATCGCGGCGGCTTGGGTGTCGTAGAGGCGCAGGCTCACCCGCCCAAGCGTAGTGGTGGCTCGTGCCAGCTCGCGGCGTGGCACTACAGGTTGCAGGTGCGCGCGATCGCCTTCGCGTTGAGGCCATGGGCACGGGTGAAGATCTCCTTGATCTCCGCCTTGGTCGCCTTGCGCCCCTTCGAGACGTACTTCTTCGGCACGGCTTTGGCGCTCGAGTTGTTCATGGCCACGGACTTGGCACCCTTCGCCGTGCCCGCCTCATACATCGACGCCTTGGCTCCATCGCGGATGCCCACGTAGCAGGTGCCTATTCTGGTGGACAGGTTCCACTCGAACATCACGACCTGGTTGCCGCGGGTCTTGACCACGGCGACCCGACCGGTATAGCCGTAGCGGCTGCCCTCCGACCGCTTGAGGTTGAATCCCCAGTAGGTGGTGCGAGTCTTCTTTCCCCTGATATCTGCGGGGTTGAGAACCGATGCCCAGGGAACGAAGCCGGTCAGGTAGGCACATTTGGCCCCGACATCTGCGCTGCCGCGGTACCACACGCGCACGCCAGCGTCCGTGACATTCCACGCGTGAGGCGTGTTGAGTGGCGGTCGCAGGCGGCGGAGCTTGGAGTCTTTGTAGCAATCGGGATTCTGCTTCTTGGTTCGCATCGACGCCACGACGGCAGAATCGAACTGGCTGGCGTTGTCGTGGACGAAGGATGCCATCTTGACGGTCTTGCCCGTCTTCAGGTCCATGGTGACCGAGGAGGGAACCGTGTAGTCGAGATTGCTGCAACGCGGCCGCGCCCTGTCCGCCAGCAGCGTGATCGAGGCGTACCTGCCGGCATAAACCGCACCGTGGTAGACAATGGTCAGTTCGCCTGTCGTCGGGTTCTTACCGGCTTTGTCCTTGCACTTCTTCGCCTTGACAAGCGACTTCTCTTCGGCGCGGACGATGGCGTTCACGCGCTTGTCGAAGGCCGCAGTCATCGCCGGGGTGGCGCCCTCAAGCGCCGGCAGCCGGTAGGTGTAGTCGAAGGCCGGGCTGGTTGTCGACACTCCGGTGCGCTCGATGGCCGCGACGATGGCGGGCGTAGGCGGTGCGGGCGGCGGCACCTCGCCCTCTTGGAGGACCGGGACGCTGGCGGGGCTCTCGGCCCTGTCGATGGGCGGTGTCGCCTCGGCAACGGTCGGGGCACACACTCCCGCGAGGCCCACACAGACGCCGGCGGCCAGGAGACGATGGTGGAATCGGGACACGGAACGCTCACTCCTCGCGGCGGAAGTAGGGCAACAGGGGGGATGGTACCGTCCGGTTCCGCCACGAGCCAGTCACCGGTTTCACCGCGGGTCCGTGGGGCGGCGCGGGCGCATTAGAATGAGCCTTTTGTCCCGAGGGGTTCGGTGGGGCGTGAGAAAGGAACACCATGGCTGGGAATTCCGGTCGTCGCGGTGCTGTGCGCAAGGCGGGCACCAAGAAGGGGCCGGTCAAGGGCTCCGGAGGCAAGGGTCGGCGGGCGTTGCGGGGGAAGGGTCCCACACCGAAGGCGGCGGACCGTCCATATCACCCGGCGGCACGACAGGCCCAGCGGCGCCCGCCTGGCCCCCGCAAGCAGGATTTGGACGGGCCGGAGACCATCGGCGGGCGAGGTGCTGTCCTAGAGGCGTTGATGGCCGCGGTACCCGCCGTCCGGTTGGAGGTCGCCGGAGGCTTGGCGTCCGATTCGCGCTTGCGCGACATTCTGCGTCTGGCCGCAGACGCGCACCTGCCCATCATGGAGGCCCACAGGGTGGAGTTGGAGCGCCGCGGCCCCGCCAAGAACCAAGGCGTGGTGCTGCATGTGGCCCCCTTCGCGTACGCGAGCTTGGATTCGGTTTTCGCCGCCGCCGATGACGCTGCTCGCCCACCGTTCATTGTCGCCCTCGATTCGGTGACGGATCCGCATAACCTCGGTGCGGTGATTCGGTCCGCCGCGGCGTTCGGCGCCGACGGCGTGATCATCCCCACGCGCCGCGCGGCCGGCGTGAGCGGCGCGGTGTGGAAGGCCTCGGCGGGCGCCGCCGCATGGCTTGCGGTGGCGCGGGTGACCAACCTCGTTCGCACGTTGGTGCAATGTCAAGACCGAGGATGCACGGTGGTGGGTCTCGACGCGGGCGGCGCCCTGGACGTGAGCCAGGCCGTGGACGCGTCGAGTCCCGTTGTCGTGGTGGTGGGATCGGAGGGCAAGGGCCTGTCGAGGCTGGTCCGCGAGACGTGCGATGTGACGGCGCGCATCCCTATCTCTGGTCGCACCGAATCCCTCAACGCCTCGGTGGCTGCGGCGATCGCGTGCTACGAGGTGGCGCGGGTGCGATCGTCAGGCTGACGACGCCGAATCATCCGACGGCAAGGCCGAGGACACCGGACCGGCGTGGCGCTTCAGGAGGCGGGTAGGTCCGGGACCGGGGGAAGCGCCCCGGTGTCCACGCCGATTAGCGACGCCTCGTCGCGTCGATGGCGCAACACGTGGTCCACATAGTGGTGGACGGCCTCGTCCATGGGAACGTAGCGGCCGCCGGTTTGCGACATGAACCAGCGGTGTTCTTGGACCTCGTGGAACACCTGTGCCGGTTCGAGCTTGCCCCGCAACTCCTGGGGGATTGCCTTGATGGTGGGCTCGAACACGTGGGCCACCCAATCGTGGGCGGCATACTCTTCCGATTCGTCCATGAGGCCGCGGTCGTGGCGATGGGCGTCGAGATCGTTGAGGAGGCGTCTGGCCTGGTTCTCTTGGACCACGAGCCCGGTCAGCCGCAGGAGCCGCCGGGCGTGGTGGCCGGGCTCGACCACCTTGGGTTGGACCTTGAGCGTGGAGCCGTTGTCGTCGCTCGCCATGGTCAGTTCGCCGACATCGAAGCCCAGACGGTTGAGTTCAGCGATGCGGGCAGCCACCTGCCATTTGGCGTTGTCGACCACGATCTCCTCGTCGGTCAGAGCGGCCCAGAGGCGGCGATAGCGTTCCACGAGGTCATCGCCCACAGCGACGGGGTCGGTGTCGGGGGCCAGCTTGCCGCCGGCCTCCAGGTCCATGAGTTCGCCGATGATGTTGATCCGCGCCAGGTCCAGGTCATATAGGCGCTGGCCCGTGGTCAACTCGGTGTGAAGTTCCCCGGTCTCGGCGTCCACGAGATAGGCGGCGAAGGCGGCGGCGTCGCGGCGGAACAACGTGTTGGACAGCGACACATCGCCCCAGTAGAAGCCCGCGAGGTGGAGGCGGACGAGGAGCGCAACCAGGGCATCAAGAAGCCGGGAAGCCGTGTCCGGAACGAGGAAGTTAGAAAACAGCGCGCGATACGGCAACGAGAACTGGAGGTGTTGGGTGATCAACGCCGCGTCGAGGGGCTCTCCGGAGGGGGTGGTTCGGCCCGAGACCACACCGACCGGCGTCACGGCGGGAACCTCCAAAGCGGTCAGGGCTCGCAGCATCCGGTATTCGTGGTCGCCGGCGCGCGGCGCGATCTCCTTGATGGCGATGACCCGACCGGACAGCGTGACGAATCGGACGATATGGCGAGAGATTCCTCGCGGCAGCGCCGCGACCACATCGGCCGGCCACTCTTCCAGAGGTTGCCCCCAAGGCAGGTCGAGCAGTGCCGGGTCCGGTGCGGCGGCGGTGATGTTGAGGGCCACGGCGGGACCTCACCTCCAAGCTCTTAAGACTTGGGGTGCGTGAACTCCCAAGGCGACACTGGTCAGCGGGGTCTCGGGCGCCGCTGAATCAGTGACGCCCGACCGCGCTTGCCTGGGCAGAGCGAAGCGATGACCAGGCGAGACGCGGCAGTCAGCATTCTAGGATGGCACGTGTTCAGCGCCATCCTAGAAGGGGAGCCGAAGCTGGGTGGCGGCGGAGAAGAAGTGCTGCTCGCCCTCGCGGATCGCCACGTGGACGATGGCGCCCTTGGCGGGTACGGCGCGCGGATCGGCTCGAACGATCACGTGGTCCGACGTGAACGATGCCGTCTCGTCGAGGCCGGGCACTTGGCCGTAGGCAAAGGCGTCTGAGCCGAGTTCTTCGACGATGTCCACCTCGACGGCGATGGCGCCAGGAGTGCCTTCGGGAACCAGGTCGAGCGATTCGGGCCGGAACCCGACAACGATCATGCCGTGGTCTTCGGGCGTGAGGGCGCCGATCGTGGTGCGGGACAGCGGCAGCGTAGCGTCGCCAATCTTCGCCATCGATCCGGCCACCGGGAAGGTGCCGAGGTTCATGGCGGGAGACCCGATGAACGAGGCGACGAAGACATTGGCGGGCTTGTCATACTGCTCCAGCGGAGTGCCGACCTGTTGAAGCAGCCCATCCTTGAGCACGGCGATTCTGTCGCCCATGGTCAAGGCCTCGGTTTGATCGTGGGTGACGTAGACCGTGGTGACATCGAGCCGGCGCTGCAGCGAGGCGATCTGGGTGCGGGTGGACACGCGGAGTTTGGCGTCCAGGTTGGACAGCGGTTCGTCCATGAGGAACACCCGCGGTTGGCGGACGATGGCCCGGCCCATGGCGACGCGCTGACGTTGGCCGCCAGACAGCGCCTTCGGCTTGCGGGTCAGATACTGCTCGAGGTCGAGGATCTTTGCTGCCTCCTGGACGCGGTCGCGGATCTGGTCCTTCGGCAGGCCGGCGATCTTCAACGCAAAGCCCATGTTGTCCGCCACAGTCATGTGGGGGTACAGCGCGTAGTTCTGGAAAACCATCGCGATATCCCGGTCCTTGGGTTGGACATCGGTGACATCGCGATCGCCGATGAAGATACGGCCCTCGTTGACCTCTTCGAGCCCGGCGAGCATGCGCAGGCTGGTGGACTTGCCGCACCCAGACGGGCCGACCAGGACGAGGAATTCCCCATCGTCGATGTGGAGATCAAGCTTGTTGACCGCGGGCTGATCGGAGCCCGGATAGATGCGCGTGGCGCTATCGAAAGTGACGGTGGCCATGATGAGCTGCTTCCCTTCACCGGCAGGTACGTGCCGGACGATCCGTTGTGAAAGGCACTGGGGAATCCCCCCAAGCGCGGGGCTGCCCGTTCTCCCCGGCGAACCGCACGCGAGATCGGAAGAGCG
>JAISBQ010000193.1 GCA_031266115.1 Bifidobacteriaceae bacterium | reverse complement strand
GATCGGCCGGGTCTGCGGGAGCCGTGAACACCGTCTGCAAGTCCTTCCCCGGCTCGGCGGTGTACGTCATGGTGGTCTGCTCGTCGTGATACGGGCCATCAGGGACCTCCGGCGGCCGTGCGCGAGGCTATCCGCTGACACGTCCCACCCGCTCTGGGAAACGGTATCGCTCGTGCTTCCTTGCCCGCACCCTCCCACCAGCAGCACCGCCAGGCACACCAGCCCACGCGCCACCAGCGTCAATTGACACGTCATCGGTGCTTACCTTCCGCGACCAACCCCAACGCCGCTGCAGTGATACGGGCACCATCACGCCCCCGGGAAGCACCGCATCGCGAGCGTATCGCGTCATCGTCAGGCATTCCGGGCGAAAACTGCGTTCAGGGATGCAGCGCGAACGAAGAGCCGCTCAGAGCCAGTAATCGCTGTGAAGCCATGATGGAGGTAGAAGCCACGAGCAGCTTGGTCGACCGGATCGACAACCACAAGGCGGCCACCGGAGACAGTGACGGCGGCTGCGATCCTTTGCAGCGCATCCAGCAACAACTCGGTGCCAAGGCCCCGACCATGAAGTGAGCGGTCGAGAGCGAGCTTGGCCAGGAGGTAGGAAGGAATAGCTGTGTGGCCGCCGCTGGCCGAGCGGGGGACACCCGCGCGCTGGACGGTGGTCGGGGCGATGGAGTAATACGCCCAAACCACGGCCGAGCCCGGGGTGGTCCAAACATAGGTCCGTGCCGTGTCCTGGCGGTCGGCGCGAAAGGCCATCGAACGCAGCCAGACATCAAGGTCACGCACTCCACAGTCGAATTCCACGAGGTCGTGATCGCGCTCGATATGGGACGAACACCACAGCGCCGTCACTGCCGCAGGAACTTCCGTGGCCCGGCCAGGGCCCGTTCAATCAATGGCAGCGCATCGGGCTGATCCAGCGACGCGATGAGCGCATCGAACTGCTCAGCGGACATCAACGTCACGTCCGCCCGGCCGAGGATTCGCTCGGCCGCCTGGCGGGCCGACGCGACCATAAAAGCCGCCTTGGACTGTCCTGTCACCGTGGCGGCCTCAGCGATAAGGCTGTCAGATTCTGGGTCAATCCGCCCCTCGAACCGACGCGACCTAGCGGCGAGGGGACCGGACATGTTCATCATCATACGGGACCTGTACGGGACCAGGCACCCCCCCGGACGTAGTAGCGCTGCCATACGATCGCACGATGGCGATCATTCCGGTGGGGGAACGCAACCAGCCGACCGCACGAGTCCCTGGGAACATCAGGACTTCCAAGCAGACGGCCCAGGTGACGAAGAACGGCATCGTGCGCTGGCACATCATGCCGGTGCCGGCCAGGTCCGCCTCGCGAGTGGACACCCTCGTTCGTGCGGGCCTCGCCACCCGGCTGCCGCACACACCACCCCACCCACACCTCAACGTGATCCTCGCCACCCGGCCCAAGGACCGTGGTCGGGCCGTCCCTGAGGCCCTAGGCTTGCCACCATGGCGCTACCCCGTGTTCTCGCGATGGTCCTGGCCGGGGGCGAAGGCAAACGCCTGATGCCCCTGACACGCGATCGGGCCAAGCCGGCTGTTCCGTTTGGGGGGATCTACCGGCTCATCGATTTTCCGCTGTCCAACCTGGTCAACAGCGGGTATCTGCGGATCGTGGTGCTCACGCAATACAAGTCCCATTCCCTGGACCGGCATATCGCCCAAACCTGGCGCCTTTCCGGATTGCTCGGCAACTATGTCGCCCCGGTCCCAGCTCAACAGCGCAAGGGCAAGAACTGGTTCCTGGGCAGCGCCGATGCCATCTACCAGTCCCTCAACCTCATCGACGATGAGCGCCCCGACATCGTTGTCGTGGTGGGCGCCGATCACGTCTATCGGATGGACTTCCATCAGATGGTGGCGCACCACATCGCCTCGGGCGCCCCTCTCACGGTGGCGGGCATCCGCCAACCCCGCTGGATGGCGGACCAGTTCGGCGTCATCGACGTCGATGCCGGCCATGGCACCATCCGCGCGTTCCGCGAAAAGCCCAAGGACGCCGAGGGCCTGCCGGACGCCCCCGATGAGGTCCTCGCCTCCATGGGCAACTACGTGTTCGATGCCGACGCCCTGGTTGCCGCGGTTCGCAGCGATGCCGACCTTCTCGATTCGCGCCACGACATGGGCGGCGACATCGTCCCCGCGTTCGTCGAGGCGGGCCAAGCCGGGTTCTACGACTTCCGGGACAACAAGGTCCCCGGCTCCACCACCCGCGACGCCGACTATTGGCGCGACGTCGGCACCCTTGACGTCTATTACGAAGCCAACCAGGACCTCATCGCCATCACCCCGGTCTTCAACCTGTACAACCAGTCCTGGCCGCTGATCACGGGGTCCACCGGCCTGCCGCCCGCCAAGTTCATCCACTCCGGCCCAGGCCGTGTGGGTCACGCCGCCGATTCGTTTGTCAGCCCCGGCGTGATCGTGTCCGGGGCCACGGCCTCGCGGTCGGTGCTGTCGCCAGGCTGCTACCTCCATTCGTGGGCATCGGTCAGCGATTCGGTGCTCCTCCACGGGGTGAGCGTTGGCCGTCACGCCCAGGTCCACCGGTGCATCGTCGACAAGAACGTGGTCATCGAGGAGAACGCGCAGGTGGGCCTCGACCGGAGCCGCGACATCGACCGGGGCTTCTTCGTCACCGAATCGGGCGTCACCGTGATCCCCAAGGGAACCCGCGTCCCCGCGTGAACCGGCAGCGCACAGACGGACGATGGCGGCGCCTAGTCGTCATGGATGTCGACTCCACGCTCGTGGCGACCGAGGGGATCGACCTGTTGGCCGCTATCGCCGGCGTGGGGGAGCGGGTCGCCGCGATCACCGAGCGAGCCATGCGGGGTGAGTTGGACTTCGCGGCAAGCCTGCGCGAGCGGGTGGGGCTGCTCGCGGGCCTGCCTACCTCCGCTATCGAGGCGGCAAACGCCCGGGTCGCGCCCAACCCTGGCGCGGAAGCTCTCATCGCGGGGCTGCAAGCGCGCGGCTGGAGGATAGGCCTGGTCTCCGGCGGCTTCACAGCGATGGTGGGGCCGCTGGCGGCGCGGTTTGGTGTTGACCACTATCGCGCCAACACCCTGGAGATCACGGACGGTCACCTCACGGGCCGACTGACCGGACCGATCGTGGACCGCGCGGCTAAAGCAGCCGCTTTGCGGGAATGGGCTGCCGCCGATGGCGTCCCTCCGGCCCACACCGCGGCCATGGGCGATGGCGCCAACGACCTCGACATGATGGACGCCGCCGGCCTGTCGATCGCCTTCCACGCCAAACCAGCCGTCGCCGCCCGCGCCGACACGGTCATCGCCACGAAGGGCCTCGACGCGGCCCTCCCGATCCTCGATGTGTGGGCTCAGTCCGCCGCAGGCGCGGTCACGAGCATCGAGCGCGAGGTTTGACGCATTCGATCACTCGAATCAGGGCCCACAACGCCGTTGTCGTACGCGAAACCTCGCGCTCGGTGTGCGACGCAGCGATACGCGGGGTGACCATGTGGACCGCGCGTCGCCTCAGCGCTCGGTGAGCAACACATCTACACCCGTGGCTTGACGACCGTGGTGAGGATCGCGCTGTCAGAACCGAGGTCCGCCCACGGAACCTGGGGGCGCAACACCGCGTAGGCGCTGGTTGACAGGCCTCGGTGCACCCGCGTGGTCGCCGCAGGATCAGAGCCGGGCGCCGCGAGAAACGCGGCCGTCGCCGAGACCGTCGGGTTGTGTCCCACCACCATGACGCACCTCGCCTCGCTAGGGACGCCGCGCACCGCCTCGACCACCTCCGGGATGTAGCCGCGGTACAGATCGTCGCTGACATGTACCTCCGGATCCCCGCCGACGTCCGGCGCGATCGTCTCCCACGTTTGACGGGTGCGCGCCGAGGAGGAGCACAGCACCACATCGGGGACGATGCCGTCCCGCGCGAGACGCCGCCCCGTCACCTCAGCCTGGATACGACCCTCGGGCGACAGGTGCCGCGCGGCATCCGACCACTCCGATGTCGAGGCTCGCGCATGGCGCAGCAGGACCAGCACGGGCAGGCCGCCCTGGTCGCCGGTCAGGTCGGCGCCGCGTTGCGGGGACGTCACGGCCCCCATTGTGCCGGACGTGCACGGCAGCGGACGTGAGGCGCGCTGGATCCCTCACCCCATGGCGTGAACCCCACCATCCACGTGGACAATCTCGCCGGTGGTCGCGGGGAACCAATCGGACGCGAGGGCCAGGACCGCGCGGGCGGCCGGTTCCGGATCGGCCACATCCCATCCGAGCGGAGCCCGTGTCGACCAAGAGCCTTCTATTCCCTCGAACCCCGGGATGGCCTTGGCTGCCGTGGTCCGGATGGGGCCGGCGGACACGAGGTTGACCCGCACACCGCGTGGACCAAGATCCCGCGCCAGATACCGGGCCGTGGCCTCCAAGGCGGCTTTGGCCACCCCCATCCAGTCGTACACCGGCCAGGCGTAGCGCGCGTCGAACGTCAGGCCGACAATCCCCGCACCCCGGCTCAACAGGGGTGCCGTCGCGGCGGCCAGCGACTTCAGGCTGAACGCGCTGGTCTCCAGCGCGAGCGCCACATCCGGCCACGTCGCGTCGAAGAAGTTCCCGCCCATCACCCGCCCCGGCGCGAATCCGATCGAGTGGATCACCGCGTCCACGCCGTCCACATGCTCGGCGACGCGGCCGGCGAGAAGGCGAAGGGCGTCATCGTCGGTCACGTCCAGGTCCACGATCGGGGGAGTGACCGGCAGACGGCGGGCTGTAGCCCCGGTCAGGCGCGCCCCGCGCCCAAAGCTCGTCAACACCACCGAGGCGCCCTGCTCCTCCGCCAAGCGCGCCACATGGAACGCGATAGACCTTTCCGTCAACACGCCCGTGATCAGCAGGTTCTTGCCGTCCAGGAGTCCCATGTCAGTGACCCATACCCAATCCGCCATCCACCGGCAGGACGGCTCCGTTGATGTAGGCGGCCCGGTCGCCGATGAGGAAGGCAACGGCGTGCGCCACCTCGTCCGCCTGCCCAAACCGCCGCGCCGGGATCGCCTCCCGGTAGGCGTCGCGGCGGCGCTCGGGGAGCGCGGCCGTCATCTCGGTCTCGATGAACCCGGGCGCCACGACGTTCGCCGTGATGTGCCGCGGCCCCACCTCACGCGCCAGCGACCGTGCCATCCCGACTAGCCCGGCCTTGGCCGAGGCGTAGTTGACCTGCCCCTCGCTGCCGCCCAATCCCACCACCGAACCCGTGAACACGATCCGTCCCCACCGGGCACGCACCATGGCGGGAACGGCCCGACGCACGCAATGGAAGGCGCCGCGAAGGTTGACGTCCACGACAGCATCGAAATCGGCGACACTCATGCGGCCCACCAGACCGTCGCGGGTGATGCCAGCGTTGGCGACAAGCACCTCGACTGGTCCGTGGACCTCACCGGCCGCCGCGAATCCCGCGTCCACCGCCTCGGCATCGGCGACGTCGCCACGCAGGGCCAGGATTCCGGGACGCTCGGCCCCTGTGCGGTCGAAAGTGGCGACGCGGTGACCGTCCGCGACCAGCAGGTCAGCGATCGCCTGTCCGATGCCGCGGCTCGCGCCGGTGATCAGTACGCTGCGTGGCTGAGACATGGGCCCTTCCGCGATCGACCAACAACATGGGGTGCTGCCTGCACGCTAGTCGGTGCCTGCGCGTGGCGTGGTGCCCGTAATCGCACAAGTCACCGCCGCAAATCTGTAGGAGTCCCCCTCCGCCATGGCGTAATCTCGCTGTCCATGACCCACGTGCTCCGGTTGGAGGATGTCGGCGTGCGCCGCGGCCCCGCCACCATCCTTCGTTCGATCTACTGGAGCGTCAGCGAAGGCGAGAACTGGGTGATTCTCGGGCCCAACGGCGCCGGAAAGACCACGCTGCTGCAGATCGCCGCCGCGCGGATGCACCCCAGCAGCGGGCAGGCCTGGGTGCTGGGCGCCCAACTCGGGCGGGTGGATGTTTTCTCGCTGCGTCCACGGATTGGGCTTGCCTCCGCAGCACTCGCCGAACGGATCCCCGCGTGGGAGACCGCCTTCGATGCCGTCCTCACGGGGGCGTATGCCGTGACCGGCCGTTGGCGAGAGGCCTACGAGGATCTCGACACCTCCCGCGCCCGCGACCTTCTCGCGGCCTTTGGCGTGGAGCGGTTCGCCGACAGGCGTTTCGGTACCCTGTCCGAGGGTGAGCGCAAACGCGTTCAGATCGCTCGCGCCCTCATGAGCGACCCGGAGATCCTGCTGCTTGACGAACCCTCCGCCGGCCTGGACCTCGGCGGTCGCGAGACGCTTGTCGCGGGCCTCGCCGAGCTGGCGCGCGATAGGCGCGCTCCGGTGATGGTGCTCGTCACGCACCACGTCGAAGAGATCCCGCCGGGATTCACCCATGCGGCCTTGATGCGCACCGGTCGTATCGTCGCCAGCGGTCCCACGGCCAGCGTCCTGACCGACGCGAACCTTTCACACACCTTCGACATCCCCCTCACCGCCACCTACCGGTCCGAACGATGGTCCGCCACCGCCATCCCGTCACCATAACCCGTGGCGTTGCCGCTATCCTTCGGCCCATACCTCGCGCGAGCGGATGCTGCGCGGACTCGTTGACGGGCGTGAAGGGCAGGGACAGATGGCTTGGCTCGTGTGGATCGGCGTTGCGATAGCGCTGGGACTCATTGAGGTGTTCACCCTCGACCTCGTGTTTCTCATGCTGTCCGGCGGCGCCCTCACAGCGGGGATCGCCGCCGGCATCGGAGCCCCGTGGTGGGCGTCGGTCCTGGTCTTCTGCGCGGTCAGCGTCCTCATGCTCGCGGCCGTGCGCCCCTGGGCGTTGGGCCGGCTCAAGGCCCACGGCCAAGCTCCAGTGGTGACAGGCGCGGCCGCCGTCGTGGGCGGGCGCGGACAGGCGCTGACCAACGTTTCGGCCACGGACGGCCGCGTCAAGATTGACGGCGAGGTCTGGACCGCCAGAATCGAAGACTCCTCAGCACCCATCCCGGCTGGCGCCTCGGTCGAGGTTACGGCCATCGACGGCGCCACCGCCGTGGTCACACTCCGCTAACACCCCACCCACATCCCACCAAGAGGTGACCCATCGCTATGTTCCCGAATCTCGATAATCCCGGCAGCGCGGCCCTCGCTGCGGTTCTTGCCATCCTGGCCATCTTCGTGATCGTCGCTCTCGTCAAGTCGGTACGGATCGTCCCGCAGGCTGTCGCGTTGCTCGTGGAGCGTCTCGGCCGCTACTCGCGGACCTTGGACGCCGGCCTGCACATCCTGGTCCCGTTCATCGACAGGGTTCGCGCGCGGGTGGACCTGCGCGAACAGGTGGTGTCCTTCCCGCCGCAGCCGGTCATCACCTCGGACAACTTGGTCGTGTCCATCGACACGGTGATCTACTTCCAGGTCACCAACGCGATGGCCGCGGTCTATGAGATCGCGAACTACATCACCGGGATTGAGCAGTTGGCCGTGACCACGTTGCGTAACGTGATCGGCTCGATGGACCTGGAGCAGACTTTGACCAGCCGCGACCAGATCAACGGCCAGTTGATGGGCGTGCTGGACGAGGCGACGGGCCGCTGGGGCATTCGCGTGCGGCGCGTCGAGTTGAAAGCGATCGACCCGCCTGGGTCTGTCCAAGACTCCATGGAGAAGCAGATGCGCGCCGAACGGGACCGCCGCGCCGCCATCTTGACCGCGGAGGGCATCAAACAGTCGCAGATCTTGACGGCCGAAGGTGAGAAGCAAGCCGCGATCCTGACGGCCGAGGGCCAAGCGCAGTCAGCGATCCTACGGGCGCAGGGCGAGTCCCGCGCCATCCTCCAGGTCTTCGACGCCATCCACGAGGGTGATCCGGACCCGAAGCTGCTGGCTTACCAGTACCTACAGATGCTGCCGCAGTTGGCCCAAGGGCCGGCCTCGCAGCTGTGGATCATCCCGGCGGAGTTCACGGAGGCGCTGGGTGGGATAGGCCGGGCGTTCGGGCCCGTGAGCGAGGGCGGCGGCGACGGTCCTAGGGGCGAGAGCCCGGCGGCGCGGGCGCTGAAGAAGCTGGCGTTCGACCATGTGTCGTTGGAGGACCCGGCCGAGGCGCTCC
>JAISBQ010000386.1 GCA_031266115.1 Bifidobacteriaceae bacterium | reverse complement strand
GCCATTGGAAGGCGAAGGGGCTGGATTTGGCACCCATCCTCCATGTTCCCGAGAACTCTTGGGGCTCACCCCTGCACCGCACCACGGGGCAAGACCACGGGCTTGACCGGGCGCTGGACCGCGCACTCATCGCCGAGGCCGCCCCCGCGTTGGAGACAGGCGAGCCGGTGCGCATCTCCACCACGATCCACAACACCAACCGGACCGTGGGGACCATGCTCGGCCACGAGGTGGTCACACGGTATGGGGGTCAGGGACTGGCGGATGATGCCATCGAGGTTGACCTCACCGGATCGGCTGGACAGAGTTTCGGGGCCTTCTTGCCTCGTGGCGTTCACCTGAGGCTGACCGGTGACGCCAACGACTACCTCGGCAAGGGTTTGTCCGGAGGCCGGATCACCGTCCGTCCGGCGCCCGACGCCTCGTTCCATGCGCACGAGAACGTCATCGCCGGCAACGTGATCGGCTACGGCGCCACATCGGGGAGGATTCTGCTGTCGGGAACTGTGGGGGAACGGTTTGCCGTGCGTAACTCCGGGGCGCACCTCGTGGTCGAGGGCGTGGGCGACCACGGCTGTGAGTACATGACCGGTGGGGTCGCGGTGATCCTCGGGCGCACGGGACGGAACTTCGCCGCCGGCATGTCCGGGGGGCGGGCCTACGTGCTCGATCTCAAGCCGGCCCGCGTCACCGTGGGGGCGCTGGAGAACGGGATCTTGCTTGCCGAGACGCTCGACGTCCTGGACGCGCAAGGGACCGACGATGCTGAGGTGTTCCTCGGTCTGGTGGAGCGGCACGTCGAGGAGACGTGGTCCCGGGTGGGGGCGGATCTCCTGGCGGGCCTGGACAAGGCGAGAGCCGCGACATTGCACCGGATCACCCGGTTGATCCCGCGGGACTTCGCGAGGATGAACGACGCTTTGGCTGCCGCCGAGGCCGAAGGATTGGACTACCACGATCCGTCCGTCTGGGCGGGAATCATGAAGGAGGTGGCTCGTGGCTGACCCCCGAGGCTTCCTCAAGGTCCGCGAGCGTGAGTTGCCACTCAACCGGCCGGTGTCTTTGCGGCTGCTGGATTATCGCGAGGTCCATGCCGACCTGCCTCCCGACCCGGTCATGCTGGAACGCCAGGCTGGGCGGTGCATGGACTGCGGCGTGCCGTTCTGCCACCGGACCTGCCCGCTGGGCAACCTGTGCCCCGAGTGGAACGACCTGGTGTGGCGTGACCAGTGGGGTGAGGCCATCGAGCGGCTGCATGCCACCAACAACTTCCCCGAATTCACCGGCCGTGTCTGCCCCGCCCTGTGTGAGGCCGGGTGCGTGCTCGGGGTTTCTTCCCCGCCAGTGACCATCAAGAACATCGAAGTCTCGATCATCGACCGGGCGTTCGCGGACGGTCTGGTCACGCCGAGGATTCCGACGCGCCTGACCGGGTATACGGTTGCCGTAGTTGGCTCCGGCCCGTCTGGGTTGGCCGCCGCCCAACAACTGACCCGTGCCGGTCACACGGTGGCCGTCTATGAGCGGGACGACAAGATTGGCGGACTGCTCCGCTACGGCATCCCGGATTTCAAGCTCGACAAGGCCCACATCGACCGGCGGCTTGCCCAAATGGAGGCCGAGGGCACGCGGTTTCGCACGTCGACTCAGATCGGCCGGGACATCGCCTGGGATGACCTGCATCAGCGCTATGACGCCGTGGTCATCGCGGTCGGGTCCACGCGTCCGCGCGACCTTCCGCTGCCGGGCCGGGACCTCGCCGGAATCCACTTCGCCAAGCCGTATCTCACCCAGTCCAACCGGGCGGCCGGTGGCGAGGATGTCGCCGATCAGGTGACGGCCACGGGTAAGCGGGTGATCGTCATCGGCGGCGGGGATACGGGATCGGACTGTGTGGGGACGGCGCTGCGCCAAGGCGCCGAATCGGTGACGTCGCTCGAAATCCTGCCGCATCCACCGCAGGAGCGGCCTCACACCCAGCCGTGGCCCACCTATCCGGCCATCCACCGCGTGTCCACGTCCCACGAGGAGGGGGGACACCGCGAGTACTCGGTCGTCTCCCTGGAGTTTGTGGGGCCGGACCACGTCAAGGCGTTGCGGGTGGCGGACGCTCGCCGGGACGATGCCGGCCGGTTTGTTCCCGTCCACGGCACCGAGCGCGATCTGCCGGCTGACCTGGTGCTCATCGCGATGGGGTTTGTTGGCCCGGAGGCGGCAACGGCCACTGATCAGCTTGGGCTTGGGGTGACCGAGCGCGGCACGTTTGAGCGGGCGGGCGACTATGCGGCCGGGACCGCCGGGGTGTTCGTGGCCGGCGATGCCGGACGGGGGCAATCTCTCATCGTCTGGGCGATCGCGGAGGGGCGTTCGTGTGCGGCCGCGGTCGACACGTACCTGCAAGGTGTCACTCACCTGCCGGCGCCCATCCGCGCCGATGAGAGGCCGATCGCCTTATAGGGGACCGGGACGAGATCTACCTGTGCGACCTGGCTGTCCCAGCCAGGTGGGCTCCTGAGTTAACGTGAGAGGTACGGGTGGTACCATATATGGCATGTTCAAGACGACGCTGTACCTCCCAGAAGCCTTGAAGACGGCTGTCGCCAGCGAGGCAGCGCGCCGTCGCTCCTCGGAGGCTGACGTGATGCGGGAGGCCATTGCCAACGCTGTCGCCGGATTCGAGCGCCAGAAGCCGCGTGGTGGCTTCCTGACGGGGGACTGGGAGCCGGTGGACTGGAACACGAACGACTGGCTTGACGGGTTCGGGGAATCATGATCGTCGATACCAGCGCCCTGCTCGCCTTCTTCCATCCGAGAGAGGCGCACCACGGGCAGGTTTCGGCATTGTTCGCTGAGACGCGCGAGTCGCTGATCGTGTCACCCTACGTTCTCGCCGAATTGGACTATCTCATCCTGCGCCGCCTGGGTGTGCGCAGCGAGATTGAGGTTCTTCGCGCGATGCTCGAACCCGCGTGGGTGATCCCACACGTCACCGATGCCCATCTGTCGCGAGCGGCGGACCTGGTCGAGGCGTATGCCGAGCACCGTGTGGGCGTAACCGATGCTGTCAACGTGGCACTGGCGGAGTCCTACCACACCACGAAGATCGCCACCTTGGACCGGCGGCACTTCACGATCCTCCGGCTGGCCGATTCCACTCTCGTGGAGATAGTGCCGTAGGAGCGTGTGCCGCGAGGGCATAGGGTTGGGGCCGTGCCACGGGCGAAGATTGTGTGTACGTTGGGGCCTGCCACGGCCTCGCCGGAACGGATTGCGGAGTTGATCGCCGCGGGGATGTCGGTGGCTCGGCTTAACCTCTCTCACGGGGACCATGCGGTTCACGAAACCTCGGTGACACGGGTCCGGGCAGCGGCCAGGGCCGCCGGGACACCGGTGGCGATTCTGGCCGATCTCCAGGGGCCGAAGATCCGACTCGGGGTGTTTGGCGACCCTAGCGGCGCCGAGTTGAAGCCCGGTGGCACGTTTATCATCACCACCGATGACGTGGTGGGCAGCGCCGAGCGGGCCAGCACCACCTTCGCGGGGTTGCCGGGGGATGCCCGTGTTGGGGATCCGATTCTCATCGACGATGGGAAGATTGCGCTGCGCGTCACGAGGGTGACGGCGAGCGAGGTGGTGACGGACGTCATCGTCGGGGGGAAGGTCTCAGATCACAAAGGGATCAACCTGCCCGGCGTCGCCGTGTCCGTTCCGGCGCTGTCTGCCAAAGACCGGACTGACCTGCGGTGGGCGCTGGGCCAGGGTGCGGATCTGGTGGCTTTGTCGTTTGTGCGCACGGCCGCGGATTATGCGGACGTGCGAGCGGTGATGGACGAGGTAGGGGTGGTTGTTCCGGTTATTGCCAAGATCGAGAAGCCGCAGGCGGTGGACAATCTCGTGGAGATTGTTCGTGCATTCGACGGGATTATGGTGGCGCGTGGGGATCTCGGGGTGGAATTGCCGTTGGAGGATGTCCCGCTGGTGCAAAAATACGCCATTGATCTGGCGCGCCGCCATGCCAAGCCGGTGATTGTGGCGACGCAGATGTTGGAATCAATGATCACCTCGGCCCGTCCCACGCGCGCTGAGGCCTCCGATTGCGCGAACGCGGTGCTCGATGGCGCCGATGCTCTCATGCTGTCCGGCGAGACCTCGGTGGGGAGCTTTCCCGTCGAGGCGGCGGCCACCATGGTGCGCATCGTGGAGGCCACCGAAGCGGGTGGCCGGGATCGGATGGCGGCTCTCAGCGCCGCCCCACACACCCGCGCCGGTGTCCTGACGCGCGCCGCGGCCCAGATCGGGGACACCCTGAACGCGAAGTACCTGGTCACGTTCACCGAGACGGGGGAGACGGCGAGACGGATGTCGCGACTGCGTTCGCCGATCCCGCTGTTGGCGTTGACGCCGAACCTGCGGGTGTTGCGCGAATTGGCGCTCTCGTGGGGTGTCACGCCGCTCGCGGTGGACGTGGTGTCGGGCATCGACGAGATGATCGTGGAGGCGGACAACGCCCTGCGGGCCGCCGGGCTCGCTGAGCGGAACGATCTGATCGTCATCGTCTCCGGTGCCCCCCTCGGGGTGCCGGGCTCCACGAATCAGGTCATGCTCCACCGGGTAGGCGAACTGGACGTGGGTGAGGCCGGCGATAGGGAAGGGGAGTCATGATGAGCGTTGGCACTCGGCGGAGGCATCGAATCACGGGAGCGAATGCCGGCCCGGCCAGGCCTTGTGGCGTCCGTCGGTCTTCCTTCAGAAGGACGGGATGGGTGCTGGTGTTCGCTTTGGCGGTCCCGCTTGGCACTGTCGGTTGCGCTGACCGCGAGGCCGAGGGACCCGAGTCGCCAGATCCCTCGCCGAGCGCGACGGGCCCAGCCGCGGATATCGCCGAGGCGACGGGGGGCGCTTACGAAGGTAGCGAGACTGTGGGGAAGGTGTATATCGCGCTTTCCGAGAAATGCGTGTGCGACCAGGGGTTTTGTGGTGAATTCGGTGTGTCTACGTCGGTCACGGGCGATATCGAGGCCGCGTCCAAGGCGCGTCCGCATGCGTGGTGGGGTGTCTCTAGCCCGGAGATGGCGGAGCAATACGGATACCGGGAAATTTCCGATGCGCAATGGCTGACGACTGTGCAGACCACTCATCAACCCGAGCCGGAAGGATATAGGGAGGCCCTTTATGGCGAGGGGATACAGGCGGAGGGGTTTGGCGGCTGCATTGGTTACGCCGAGGATGTGATCTATGAGGGCGCTGAGCTGACGCGACAGGAGGAGGATGCGATCCAAGGTGAGGTGTTCTTGCAGATCGGGATCGTCTCGCGGCAGGATCCGGGAGTGGCGGCAGCGGCGGCGAGTTGGAGTGAGTGTATGGCGGCGGACGGGTATGACTATGCGGACCCGCATGAGGCATACGCGCAGTTCGTGACATCGACGGACGGCTGCCAGTACATGTTCAACCATGTTCGCCCGCGTCTGGAGGACGACGAGAAACGAATAGCGGTCGCGGACGCGACCTGCAAAGGGATTGTCGAATTCTGGGACGTGGTGTACGCGGCGGAGGATGCCGCGGAGGCGACGGTCGCCGAGTCGATGCGTACCGACATCGACAAGGTGAAGGCGACCCACGCCCGCTACCTGGAGAACGCCATGGCAGCGCTGGAGACCTTGGATCTCGACTAGCCGAGGTCCGGTAGGCGCACGCGCGTCTGGCGGGGGCAACTCCGGAGCAGATCGCTGATGGGGAGTGTTGGGTGATGCATTCCGTGCCACCTGGGGCGACGGCGATGAGCGGGCGCACAGCGTTGTGGATGTCGCCTCGGCGGATCCTGCGGCGTTGGTTGCAAACGGTTCACCCGACGGGTTGCATGTCGTACACTGAACAACCTGCATTCTGTACGCTGCCTGACTGACTGCGTGTAGTGGAGGATTCGATGGCTCTGACGCCTGCGGGCTACCGGGCGCGGCTGTGGTATGGGACGCGGCGCGGAGTCTGGTAGACGAGACCTGTGAGAAGGGCAGGTTGATCTTCACCGGCTCGCCGAGATCGATGTGCCACACGTCGATCATTCCCGCAAGGACCCCCGTCGGGTGATGGCATTGCTGTATTCGTTGGCTTGCAATAGCGCGACCATCGTCTCGCAGAAGACCCTGGTTGCCGACACTGGCCTCCGGCTCACTCGGGCCCTGAGAGCCTTAGAACACTATGAGAAACTGCCGATCGACTTCGCGTTCTCGCCAGTCAGGGCGCCGGCACGGACAGCACGCGACCGAGTTTCTAATGAGCCTCTGACCTTCGATGCCTATTGTCGGCAAGACTCGCGGAGAAGTCGTGTACTAAGGCGATGGAAGATCATGGGCTGCAGGTGACGCCATCGTACGGGTCAAGAATGACGGTATACGTCGCGACGGTGAGCTACTTTGACCACGACTATCACGAGCATCTTGTCTTCGATGTGATAGACGATACGGTAATCACCGGTCCGGATTCGCCAAAGGTCCTGCTCGTCCGTGAGCTTGATGGCTTTCGCAGGTCGAGGAGCATTGGACAGCAACTCAACAATCGCGACGATTCGTTGTTGTGCGTGCTTCGGTAACTTGCGCAGGTGTCGCGTCGCGGCCGATGTCCACGTGATGGCGTACCGGTTGTCAGTCAAGGCCAAGCTCGCGCTTCACGTCCTCGTGCGAGATCAGCGGTTCGCCAGAGGCGAGGATGGCCCTGGCCTCGGCCACGTCCTCGGCGTCCTGAAGAGCCTGTCGGGCGTGGGCGAACCAGCCCGGCTCGACGATCACCGCGCGAGCGCGGCCGCGGTGGGTGATGGTCACCGGTTCGCGCTGTGCCTGGTCCAGTGTTCGGGACCAGTTGGCCCTCGCTTTGTCCGTGCTGATAGTGGGCAGGTTGTCAAGAAAGGCAGACACCCCACTATCGTACGAACCGTACGGTTCGTACGTCAACACGCACTCCCTCTTCGGTGCTCGAAGCTCCTTGGACGGCGGAGTAGGCGCCGCACACCGCCACCCACTTCCCGTGTGCTCCGGGCGGGTGGTGCTCTGGGTGGGATTCGAACCCACAACAAGCCGGGTTTGAGCCGACCGCCTCTGCCAGTTGGGCTACCAGAGCTCGCGCGGACAGTAGGCTACCTCTTGTGAGTTCGAAGGACATAAATCCAGTCAGTTCCCCAGACGACAACCCGCAGATGCCTGGTGCCGGTCGCACCGTGGTGGTGGCAGAGGACGAAGCGCTGATCCGCTTGGATGTCGTCGAGACGTTGCGCGAGGCCGGGTTCGAGGTGGTAGGTGAGGCGCAGGACGGCGAAGAGGCCGTCAGGCTGACCCGCGATCTGGAGCCCGACCTGGTGGTCATGGACGTCAAGATGCCCGGCATGGATGGCATCGCCGCTGCGGAGGTGATCGCCAAGGAGCACATCGCGCCGGTGGTCATGCTGACGGCGTTCTCCCAGGCAGACCTGGTGGAGCGTGCACGCGATGCCGGTGCTATGGCGTACGTGGTTAAGCCGTTCACCTCGGCGGATCTGCTTCCCGCCATTGAGATCGCGATCTCCCGCTACACCGAGATCGCTGCGCTCGAGGAGCAGATTGCCGATCTGAGCGAGCGCTTCGAGACGCGCAAGCGGGTCGAGCGCGCCAAGGGCCTGCTCATGACCACGATGAATCTCACCGAGCCGGAGTCGTTCCGCTGGATCCAAAAGACATCAATGGACCGTCGGTTGACCATGCGCGAGGTGGCGGACGCTGTGATCGCCCAAATGGCGGACAACGTCTGACCGCGAAGGCCGCGGCGACACGCGCGGCGTGACGGGCCTGCTGGCCTGCCACGCCGGTGGGTGGTGCCGCCCCATACATCGGGGGCGAAAGGCAGCTCGTACATGAAGAATTCGCAGGTGGTTCGCGTGGCGGACCACGAGGACCATGAGGACCTTGAGGCCATGGTCGCCCTGTGCATCGAAGCACGCGATGCACAGAAGGTGCCCACCTCCGCCGAGCAGCGAGGCCGGATCGCGCGCCAGGTTCGGGCGGTCCTTGCCGATCCGGGGACGGTCTGTCTGTTGGCATCGACCGACGATGACGCCATCGGATTCGCCTTGCTGCGTCCCCTCGGTCCGTCCCCCATCTACGATCTGCCGCGTCTCCAGGTCGAGGCGCTGTATGTACGGCCGCACTACCGCCGCCAAGGCTTCGGTCGGGCACTGATCAGGGCAGCACTGTTCCAGGCCGAAC
>JAISBQ010000378.1 GCA_031266115.1 Bifidobacteriaceae bacterium | reverse complement strand
AACTCCTCGGCAATGTGCGGCGCGAACGGCGCCACCATGAGTACCAACGCCTCCACCGCCTCCCGTGGCGCTCGTTCCAGTGAGGTCAAATGGTTGTTCAGCACAATCACCCGCGCGATGGCCGTGTTGAACCGCATCGCCGACATCTCTGTGCGGGCCTCGACAATCGCTCGGTGCGTGATGGCACGCGTCTCTTCCGAGGCCGGCTCCTCGCTCACCACCACCTCGCCTGTCACCTCGTCCACCACGTTGCGCCACAGGCGCTGGAGGAACCGCGCAGACCCCACCACGGCGCGCGTCTCCCACGGCCGCGACACATCAAGCGGTCCCATCGACATCTCGTACACCCGGAACGTATCGGCCCCGAACTCGGCGTAGATGTCGTCCGGCGTCACGATGTTCTTCAGCGACTTGCCGATCTTGCCGAACTCTTGCGATACAGCCTCGTCATGCCAAGTGAATGTGCCGTCATCGTGCGTATTCACCTCATCTGCTGGCACGTATTGGCCGCGCGCATCGGTATAGGCGTGGGCCTGGATATAGCCCTGGTTGTACAGGCGATGGAACGGCTCGGGGCTGGAGACGTGACCCAGGTCATACAGCACCTTGTGCCAGAAACGCGAGTAGAGCAGGTGCAGAACCGCGTGTTCCACCCCGCCCACATACAGGTCGACTCCCCCGGAATCGGTTTCGCCGCGCGGTCCCATCCAATACCGTTCGAGGTCCGGTTCCACAAGATGGTCTTGATCCCGCGGATCGAGGTAGCGCAGGTAGTACCAGCAGGACCCGGCCCAATTGGGCATGGTGTTGGTGTCGCGGCGGTAGCGCCTCGGCCCCTCGCCCAGGTCGAGTTCCACGCTCGCCCACCCGGTGTTACGTCCAAGCGGCGGTTCGGGGGCGGACTCCGAATCGTTCGCGTCAAAGGTTCGTGGCGCGTAGTCCGGGACCTCCGGCAATTCCACCGGCAGCATCCAATCCGGTAGCGCAATCGGCTGATCGTCCGGCCCATAAACCACGGGGAACGGCTCACCCCAGTAGCGCTGGCGCGAGAAAAGCCAGTCCCGCAGCCGATAGGTGATCTTGGCACGTCCCGTGCCGCGCTGCTCCAACCACTCGACGATGGCGGCCTTCGCCTCCGCGACCCCCATGCCGTTGAGCGATATCTCCCGGTTGGCGGAATTGATCGTCTCGCCGTCGCCGGTCCACGCCCCACCGTCCCACCCGTCCGGGGGCGCCACGGTCCGCACGTGGGGGAGATTGAACGTCTCGGCGAACTCCCAATCGCGCGTGTCCTCGGCGGGAACGGCCATGATGGCGCCGGTTCCGTAGCCCATCAGGACATAGTCCGCGGTGAACACGGGGATCGCCCGATCGTTGACGGGATTGATGGCGACGATGCCGGTAAACACCCCGGTCTTGTCTCTCCCCTCAGCAGTGCGTTCGGCCTGCGTCTTCCCGCGCGCCTGGGAGCGATAGGCGCCCACCGCCTCGAGGGGGGTGGCTGCCCCGCCAGTCCAGGAGACGAGGGTGTCCGCCGGCCACGCTTCTGGCACGGCGACATCGAGGAGCGGGTGCTCGGGGGCCACCACCATGAACGTCGCCCCGAACAACGTGTCCGGCCTGGTGGTGAACACGGTGAGCGGATCGTGGTTTTCGACGGCGAAATCCACCAGGGCGCCATCGGACCGGCCGATCCAATTGCGCTGCATCGTCTTGACTTTGTCCGGCCATTCGACCATATCCAGATCGTCGGCAAGGCGCTGCGCGTAGGAGGTGATCCGCATCATCCACTGGCGCAGCGACCGCTGGAACACGGGGAAATTGCCGCGCTCGGACCGCCCATCCGCCGTGACCTCTTCGTTCGCCAGGACAGTGCCCAACCCGGGCGCCCAGTTGACCGGCGCCTCAGCGACATAGGCGAGACGGTATTGGCCCAGAAGTTCACGCTGTTCGGTGGCGGTCAGCGATGCCCAGGTCCGTCCACCGGGCACCTCTCGCGCCCCGGAATCGAACTGTTCCACCAGATCGGCGATGGGTCGGGCCCGCCCAACGCCTCCGTCGTTACGGGGATAGTCCGGGTCATACCAC
This sequence comes from Bifidobacteriaceae bacterium, assembly GCA_031266115.1. GTDB lineage: Bacteria > Actinomycetota > Actinomycetes > Actinomycetales > WQXJ01 > JAIRRT01. Next base: position 1,624 of record JAISBQ010000378.1, on the reverse strand, counting down.
GAGTTGAAGATGCGCAGGAAGATCCATTGGGTCCAGCGCACAAAGCCCGGGTCCGTGGTCGCGAACGTGCGCCGTTCATCGTGCGCGAGGCCGAGGCGCCGCAGCTGAGCGCGCATGGTGGCGATGTTCTGCTCGGTGGTCAGCCGGGGGTGTTGACCCGTCTGAACGGCATACTGCTCGGCCGGAAGCCCAAACGCGTCGTAACCCATCGCGTGGAGCACGTTGTCTCCGCGCATCCGCCGGTAGCGCCCCACCACATCCGTGGCGATGTACCCCAGGGGATGACCCACGTGAAGGCCCTTGCCGCTCGGATAGGGGAACATGTCCATGACAAAGAACTTCGATGTCGCGGCGTCGGCGTGACGCCCCTTCGCGTCGGTCAGGTCCCCCAAGGGATTCGCTGCCCAGAAGGTCCCGTTGCGCCCCCAATAGTCTTGCCAATGCGCTTCGATCTGGCGGGCAACGCCGGCGGTGTACCGATACGGCGGTTCGTCGGCGTGGCCGGGATTGGGGACGATGTTGGTGGGCACGCTCCGAGGGTACCGGCAGAAATCCGCGAAGACCGGGGCCAACGGGGTCATTTGGCGAGATCTTGTGCCTGTGCGCCCATGTGGCGCCCTCCAATCCGTCGCATGTGGCGCCATCGGCGGGCGTCCGCGCTGTCCGCCCGCGAGGCGGTGGCGGCACCCGGCTCGCGCCTCCGGGCTGGAATCACTACGTTTAACGGAACTCGCGTCCCTGGCTGACGACGCATCGCCATCTCATCGACAAGGAGCACCCATGACTTCATCGCAGACCCTGCCCGTTCTCCAAGCCGCGTTGGTTGACCTCATCGACCTGACCCTCCTGGCCAAGCAGGCACACTGGAACGTCCACGGCCCACACTTCCGCTCGGTCCACCTTGAGTTGGATGAGGTGGAGGTACAGTTGCGCGACGCTCAGGACCTCCTCGCCGAGCGTATGGCCGCCGTGGGCGGCAACCCGGATGGCCGCGCGGCCACGGTCCTGGCCACATCGAGTGTTCAGGACATCGGGTCGGGCCCGCTCGCGGCGGACAAGGTGGTGGCCCAGTTCGCCGACCGCCTCGCGGCCGTCGCCCGCGGCATTGAGGCCAAGCTCACCGACCTGGATGAGGATCTGCCCAGCCAGGACATCCTCATCGCATCGATCCAGAATCTCGACAAGGCCGCCTGGATGTTCCGGGCCCAGGAGGGCTAGAGGTACCCCACGAAGTGTCCTCACCTATGCTTCGCTCCGGTCCGGTACTTCGTGGGGACCCCGAGGAAAACTCGGCTCAAGTGCGAGAAATCGAAACACCAAGGTGCCCTAGGGAGACGCTGACTAAGCGCCGCCCTGGAACGCTCGCTGCCGGCCCAGGTCTGGCGGTGGTGTGCTCCATTCTTCGGGACGCACCACCCATGGCTCCCGTGGCAGGCGCGCGGGGTCGAAACGCGTGGCCAGTGCCTCCACGCTCACCGGTTCGCCGGGCGCCGCGAGGCCCAGCGATGTTGCGATGATGCTGAGAGCCTGCCCGGGGACGATGCCGGCCCGCACCATTCGTGACAGCGTCACCGCGCCGTCTCGCTTGGCCAGTCGCGCACCGCTCAACCCCAGCGCCAATGGC